>NZ_VZZR01000005.1:0-67752 GCF_009650555.1 Pseudomonas sp. EMN2 | reverse complement strand
CGGTGGGGGAGCTGATATTTTGGGTTGCCTTGCAGCCCTATCGCTGGCAAGCCAGCTCCCACAGGTATCGGCGTAGCAATTTGGGAGCTGGCTTGCCAGCGATAGGGCCGCAAAGCGGCCCCTGCGGTCCTCAATCAAACGCCGACTTGAGGAACGCCTGCATGTCCTTCCACGAACTCTCGTCCGCCGCCTTGTCATAACCAATGTCCGGCCCGCCATGCTCGCCATGGCTCAACCGGTCGGCATCCGGGTTGGTAAACCCATGCTTGGCCCCCGGAATCCCGACGAACTTGTAGTCAGCCTTGGCCGCATCCATCTCTGCCTTGAACGCCGCCACCTGCTCCGGCGTGACCATGCTGTCGGCCTCGCCATGTTCGACCAGGATCTTCGCCCGGATCACGTCGGGCTTGGCCGGCGTCTGGGTGACCAGTGCGCCATGGAAACTCACCACGGCATCGAGCTTCTCGCCGCGGCGCGCGGCGTCGAGCACCACCTTGCCGCCAAAGCAGTAACCCACGGCGGCCAGTTGGTGCTTGTTGGTGTTCGGTTGCAGCTTCAGCAACTCCAGGCCCGCGTCGAAGCGTCGGCTGGCCTCGGCAGGGTCCTTCAGCGCTTCGGCCATGAACGCCTGGGCATCCTTGGGGTGCTCGGTGTGCTTGCCGTCGCCGTACATGTCGATGGCCAGGGCGTTGTAGCCCAGCGCCGCAAAATCACGGGCGCGGCGCTTGGCGTAGTCGTTCAAGCCCCACCATTCATGCACCACCACCACGCCTGGGCGCTTGCCTTCGACGGCATCGTCGTAGGCGTAGTAGCCGACGTAGCGCTTGCCGTCGGCGTCCTGGTAGGGGATCTCGCGGGTCTGCACCGCCGCCTGGGCAAGGGCGGTACTGCACAGCAGGGCCAGGGCAAGCAGGGAACGCATGGGCAAAGCTCCTTCTTTTGCGGTGGGTATTTCGTTCAGCCGGGGTTCAGGCCGGGTTCAGCGGTGGTTCAGGGCGTCCTCCCTACTCTAGTCCCCAGACAGAAACAGCGCATCCAACTGGAGTACGAACCTATGAAAACCTTCAACACCCTGCTTGCCGCCATGGCCGTTTGCGCCGCTGGCATCGCCACCACTGCCCAGGCCGACGACACCTTCGCCAGCCTCACCTATGGCCAGACCAGCGACAAGGTCCGCAAGTCCGGCCTGCTGCAGAGCAACACCGACCACCTGAACACCGATGGCATCATCGCCAAGGATGGTACCTGGGGCGTGCGCCTGGGGCAGATGAACAACCAGGGCCGCTACTACCTGACCTACGACAACGTCTCGGGCGAGCACAGCGGCCTCAAGCTGCGCCAGGAAAACCTGCTCGGCAGCTACGACCTGTTCCTGCCGGTGGGCGATACCACCAAGCTGTTCGGCGGTGCTTCGCTTGGCGTGACCAAACTGTCCCAGGAGTCCTCCGGCTACAGCCGCGATACCGACACCGGCTACGCCGTCGGCCTGCAGGGCGGCGTGCTGCAGCAGGTCACTGATAACGCCTCGGTGGAGCTGGGCTACCGCTACCTGCGCAGCAACGCCAGCACCGAGCTGTCGCCCCATGACGGCGCGAAGATCGGCACCCTGCGCCAGAACAGCAGCGCGCAGACCTACCTGGCGGCCAACTACAAGTTCTGAGGTCGCTGTTATCCTGTACCGGCCCTTTCGCGGGTAAACCCGCTCCCACAGGTCAAGCGCAAGCCTATAGTGCGATGCAGTACCTGTAGGAGCGGGTTTACCCGTGAATGGGATCGCACAGGCAATCCAAGAAGGAGAGTTGCATGAAATTGCTGGTGGTCGAGGACGAGGCGCTGCTGCGTCATCATCTGTTCACTCGCCTGGGCGAGGGCGGCCATGTGGTGCAGGCGGTGGCCAATGCCGAGGAGGCCCTGTACCAGGCCGAGCAGTACAACCACGACCTGGCGATCATCGACCTGGGCCTGCCGGGCATGAGCGGGCTGGACCTGATCCGCCAGCTGCGCAGCCAGGGCCAGAGCTTCCCGATCCTCATCCTCACCGCCCGCGGCAACTGGCAGGACAAGGTCGAAGGCCTGGCCGCCGGTGCCGACGATTACGTGGTCAAGCCGTTCCAGTTCGAAGAGCTGGAAGCGCGCCTGAATGCGTTGCTGCGCCGCTCCAGCGGTTTCACCCAGTCGACCATCGCCGCCGGCCCCCTGGTGCTGGACCTCAACCGCAAGCAGGCAACCCTGGACGACGCACCGCTGGCGCTGACCGCCTACGAATACCGCATCCTCGAATACCTCATGCGCCATCACCAGCAGGTAGTGGCCAAGGACCGGCTGATGGAGCAGCTCTACCCGGGGGACGAAGAGCGCGACCCTAACGTCATCGAGGTGCTGGTCGGCCGCTTGCGGCGCAAGCTCGAGGGCGAGCAGGGCTTCAAGCCGATCGACACGGTGCGTGGCCTGGGCTACCTGTTCACCGAGCGCTGCCGATGATCCGTTCGCTGCGCGTGCGCCTGATGTTGGCGGCGGCGCTGTTGGCGTTGCTGTTCATGCTGGCGCTGCTGCCGGCGTTGCAGAAGGCGTTCAGCCTGGCATTGCAGGAGTCGATCGAGCAGCGCCTGGCTTCGGATGTCACTACCCTGATCTCCGCCGCGCGCATCGAGCGCGGCCAGTTGCAGATGCCGGCGCTGTTGCCGGACGAGCGTTTCAACCTGCCCTACACCGGCCTGCTCGGCTATATCTTCGACCGCCAGGGCAAGCTGGTCTGGCAGTCGCGGGCCACCCGCAACCAGAACATCAACTACCAGCCGCGCTACGACGGGCGCGGCAACGAATTCGCGCGCATCCACCAAAGCGATGGCGACGAGTTCTTCGTCTATGACGTGGAGGTCAAGTTGCTGGGCGGCAAGAGCGCCGCGTTCAGCATCGTCGCCCTGCAGCCGGTGCGCGAGTACCAGGACACCCTCGATGGCCTGCGCGAGAAGCTTTACCTGGGCTTTGGCGCCGCCTTGCTGGCGTTGATGCTGCTGCTTTGGGCCGGCCTGACCTGGGGCTTGCGCTCGTTGCGCCGGCTCAGCGTCGAACTCGACGAGGTTGAAGCGGGCGCGCGCGAGGGGCTCAGCCGTGAGCATCCCCGTGAACTGCTGCGCCTGACGGGCTCGCTCAACCGCCTGCTGCGCAGCGAGCGCGAGCAGCGCCAGCGCTACAGGGACTCGCTCGACGACCTGGCGCATAGCCTCAAGACCCCACTGGCGGTGCTGCAGGGCGTGGGCGAAAGCATGGCCCAGGGCAAGCAGGAGCCGGAACAGGGGCGGGTGCTGCAGGGCCAGATCGAGCGTATGAGCCAGCAGATCGACTACCAGTTGCAACGTGCCAGCCTGCGCAAGAGCGGGCTGGTGCGCCACCAGGTGCAACTTGGCCCGCTGCTCGACAGCCTGTGCAGCACGCTGGCCAAGGTCTACCGCGACAAGCGCGTCGAGGTCAGCCTGAACATCCCGGGCCAGGCTCGGGTACCGATGGAGCAGGGCGCCTTGCTGGAGCTGCTCGGCAACCTGCTGGAAAACGCCTACCGGCTGTGCCTGTCGCAGGTGCGGGTCAGCCTGCATGAAGCGCCGGGGCTGCTGGAGTTGTGCGTCGAGGACGACGGCCCCGGCGTACCCCCTGACCAGCGCGAGCGCATCCTCGAGCGCGGCGAGCGGCTGGACAGCCAGCACCCGGGGCAAGGCATCGGCCTGGCGGTGGTCAAGGACATCATCGACAGCTACGACGCCGAGCTGAGCCTGGGTGATTCGCCGTTGGGCGGGGCTGCGTTCCGTATCGCATTCCGGCTCGAGTGATTCTGCGGGGAACTCTACTTTCCTGGTCCAGGGGCGCGCTTCCTAGTCCAGGGAGGCGCTTCCTAGTGTAGGAAGGCGGTGCGTGGGAGCGGGCTTGCCCCGCGATACCGGCGAAGCCGGTGCCATCCGGCGCGGGCCTCATCGCGGGGCAAGCCCGCTCCCACGCACCGTGGCTCCCTCCACCATCATCGCCGAACACCTGCAAGGCGGATTCCCGCCAACCGGCCCTGTACGTTTTCCGCCATCGGGCGGGAATCCGCCATCTCCTACCTGCATTTACGCCCCGTCCGAGGGCATTCCCACCCCGTAAACACTGGCCGTGCACCCCAAGCGGGCACTTTGGCATCGCCCTTGCTATTCATCTGGCAGAGGCCTGCCCAGGCGCTCGAACACAACGACAAATCCCTCCGGGTGCAGGAGGGTTCGCGATTCAGGTGCCCCACATCCTGGGAAGGATGGGCCGGCACACTTGAGGAAAAATTAGCCATGACGACACGTCAGCCGCTGTACAAATCGCTGTATATCCAGGTGTTGGTCGCCATCACCATCGGTATCCTGCTCGGCCACTTCTATCCGGAAACCGGCGTTGCCCTCAAACCGCTGGGTGACGGGTTCGTCAAACTGATCAAGATGGTCATCGCCCCGATCATCTTCTGCACCGTGGTCAGCGGCATCGCTGGCATGCAAAGCATGAAGTCGGTGGGCAAGACCGGCGGCTACGCGCTGCTGTACTTCGAGATCGTCTCCACCATCGCCCTGATCATCGGCCTGGTCGTCGTCAACGTGGTCAAGCCAGGCGCTGGCATGCACATCGACGTCAGCACCCTGAACGCCAGCAGCGTGGCCGCCTACGCCGCCGCCGGCGCACAGCAGACCACCGTTGGCTTCCTGCTCAACATCATCCCCAATACCGTGGTCGGCGCCTTCGCCAACGGTGACATCCTGCAAGTGCTGATGTTCTCGGTGATCTTCGGTTTCGCCCTGCACCGCCTGGGCAGCTACGGCAAGCCGCTGCTGGACCTGATCGACCGCTTCGCCCATGTCATGTTCAACATCATCAACATGATCATGAAGCTGGCCCCGATCGGCGCCTTCGGTGCCATGGCCTTCACCATCGGCCAGTACGGCGTGGGCTCGCTGGTGCAACTGGGCTACCTGATGGCCTGCTTCTACATCACCTGCGTGCTGTTCGTGCTGGTGGTGCTGGGTGGCATCTGCCGCGCCCACGGCTTCAGCGTGCTCAAGCTGATCCGCTACATCCGTGAAGAGCTGATGATCGTGCTGGGCACCTCGTCCTCCGAGTCGGCCCTGCCACGCATGCTGGCCAAGATGGAGCGCCTGGGCGCGAAGAAATCCGTGGTTGGCCTGGTGATCCCGACCGGCTACTCGTTCAACCTCGACGGCACCTCGATCTACCTGACCATGGCTGCGGTGTTCATCGCCCAGGCTACCGACACCACCATGGACATCACTCACCAGATCACCCTGCTGCTGGTGCTGCTGGTGGCGTCCAAAGGTGCTGCCGGCGTTACCGGTTCGGGCTTCATCGTTCTGGCGGCAACCCTGTCGGCCGTTGGCCACCTGCCGGTTGCCGGCCTGGCGCTGATCCTCGGTATCGACCGCTTCATGTCCGAAGCCCGCGCCCTGACCAACCTGATCGGCAACGCCGTGGCTACCGTGGTGGTGGCCAAGTGGGTCAAGGAACTGGATACCGACAAGCTGGAGTCGGAGCTGGCCTCCGGCGGTTCACCGCTGGTCGAGACCCGTCCGACCGACGACCTGGGCGTGGCTGAAGGCCCGGCGCGTTGATCGAACGCCTGTAGTACAGAATAAAAAGCCCATCTTCGGATGGGCTTTTTTTTTGCGCAGATGCCCTGCATGCCATTGGATACTTCTTGCCCCTGTATACAAATAGTTACCGCAGACTGGCGGGCGGCGGACGTTAAATTTTGATCCTGCTGCGAGGGGCAGTAAAAGCACGATCCTTTCGCAGCGCGTCCAATTCACGCTGCACAGGGAATAAACGTAATGATCAAACCCAGTGATACAAAAGCCAAAACCGAGATGTTGCTCGAAGGTGGTGAGGGCAATGACCGCTTGCTCGGTGGCAACAAGGACGATGTGATCAGGGGGCATGCCGGGCACGATGAGCTGGAAGGCGGCAAGGGTGATGACATTTTGCTCGGCGGCAAGGGCAGTGATGTGCTCGATGGCGGCAAGGGCGATGATTATCTGCACGGAGGAGATAGTGCCGATGTACTCATCGGCGACACTGGCAAGGATGTCCTGGTGGGGGGCAAGGGCGATGACCTGCTCGAGGGTGGGCCCGGCGCCGATGTGCTGAGTGGTGGTCGAGGTGCCGACCTGTTCGTGTTCGCCAAATTGAGCGATATGGGCGTCGGTGGTCAGCGGGATATTGTCACCGACTTCAAGGGCGTGGCAGGTGATCGCATTGATCTACGTGGATTGGCAAAGTCCACTGGGCTTGCCGGTTTCACTTTTATCGGTGATGCAGCCTTTACCGAAGCGGGTCAGTTGCGTTTTGAGAATGAACTGCTGTCGGGCAATGTGCGGGGTAGTCTCAAGGCCGATTTCGAGATTCAACTGGTTGGCGTTACCTGTTTCAAGGCTGAGTATTTGATGCTCTGATATCCCCGTCCAATGATGATGCTGGCCAAGGGCGCAGCGGTGTCTACTCAACCCGAGTTTCGCCGCTGTATACCAGAATCTCCCGGCACCGCCGGCACAGGTACCGCCGCCCTTGGCGCACCAGCTTGTGCCGCTGCGCGGTGAACGGAAAGTCACTCTGTGGGCACGGGCAGCGATAGATGTAGCGCATCGCCACCCGCCGTTGCACTTCATAGTTATGGCAACGATTGGGCGGCAGCTCGTACACCCCGCGCATGATCAACTGCCACTCTTCGCCATGGGCCTGGATACGGTCGCCGAACAGTTGGTGGGCGACCAGGTGCGCCACTTCATGGGCCACGGTCTGGCGCAGGAAGTCTTCCTGGTTCTCGCGGTACAGCTGCAGGTTGAAGCGCAGCAGGTTCTCGTGCAGGTGCGCGACACCGGCTTTTTGCCCGCGCAGCTTGAAGCTCACTTCCGGGCGCGGGAAGGGCCGTTTGAAGAAGGTTTCGGCTTGCTGGTAACAGGTTTCGACGCGTTGCTTGAGCTGCTCGGGCATGGCGGGGTGGTTCTCCTGACCGGGCATTATGCCGCAAGCGCTTCGGGCCTGCCGAGCCACCGGTCAGCAGATGAAACGAAGCCGCCTTGCGGCGGCCTCGGGTGATGCTCCCGTGTCGGGTCGATCTAATAGGTGTGTGCTAGTTGGTGTAGACGGGCCCCACGCCCAGTCCCCAGATGATCACCGTGGCGGCCATGATCGCCACCAGGACCACCAGGCCCACCGCCAGCACCGAACTGGAGAACAGGAAACCTTCGTCGGATGGAATGTTCATGAACGTCGGTAGCCCCACATACAGCAGGTAGACCGTGTAGCAGATCGCCGCCGTACCGATCAGCATGCCCAGCCACAGGTGCGGGTAAAGCGCCGCCAGGCCGCCAATGAACAGCGGGGTCGCGGTGTAGGTGGCGAAGGCGATGCATTGCGCCATGCTCGGGTTGGCGTCGTAGGTGCGTGCCATCCAGTGAATGAAGGCACCCATCACGGCCACCCCGGCGAGCATCGCCAGGTACGACATGATGCTCATCCAGATCGCGCTTTCCATGGTCAGCATCACTGCCGGGCGGTCGCCGATCACCCAGCCGACCTGGGTGGTGCCGATGAACGCCGAGACGGCGGGGATCGCCGCCAGGATCAGCGTGTGCGTCAGGTACATGTGGCTGATGCTTTCGTCCTCGCCACGGATCTCCCGCCACTCCTGGTCAGGGTGGGTGAACAGCCCAACAACGTGATGAATCATACTGGTCACTCCTTTCGTCGTTGCCAAACGCCCCCCAGATGGAGCGCCTGCGGCCCGAGGCCAGGAACACCGATTGCCAGGGTCATGTGGCCTTATGTCGCAGTATAGGAAGCCGTTCCCCACACAAAACCGGCTTTTTAGAGCAAATTGCGCTGTCAGGCCCGGTGTTGATTCCCTTGAAGTCTTTATCGGAATGGCCTACAGCGGTGCGTCATTTGTGCGTAAAATATCCGCCTTTTGTCACACCTCGCGGATTCAAGCGCTATGGGCACCCTCTCGGTCAACCAGAACAAACTGCAAAAACGCCTGCGTCGTCTCGCTGGCGAAGCCATCACCGACTACAACATGATCGAGGATGGCGACAAGGTCATGGTCTGCCTGTCCGGCGGCAAGGACAGCTACACCATGCTCGACGTTCTGTTGCACCTGCAGAAGGTGGCGCCGATCAAGTTCGAGATCGTCGCGGTGAACATGGATCAGAAGCAGCCGGGCTTCCCCGAGCACGTGCTGCCGGCCTACCTCAAGGAACTGGGCGTCGAGTACCACATCGTCGAGAAGGACACCTACTCGGTGGTCAAGGAGCTGGTGCCCGAGGGCAAGACCACCTGCTCGCTGTGCTCGCGCCTGCGCCGTGGCACGCTGTACACCTTCGCCGACGAGATCGGCGCGACCAAGATGGCCCTGGGGCACCACCGCGACGACATCGTCGAGACCTTCTTCCTCAACATGTTCTTCAACGGCGCGCTCAAGGGCATGCCGCCGAAGCTGCGCGCCGATGACGGGCGCAACGTGGTGATCCGCCCGCTGGCCTACTGCAGCGAGAAGGACATCCAGGCCTATTCGGACATGAAGGAATTCCCGATCATCCCGTGCAACCTGTGCGGCTCGCAGGAAAACCTGCAGCGCCAGGTGGTCAAGGACATGCTGGTGGAGTGGGAGCGCAAGCACCCGGGCCGTACCGAGAGCATCTTCCGCGCCATGCAGAACGTGGCGCCGTCGCAGCTGGCTGACCGCAACCTGTTCGACTTCACCAGCCTTACGATCGACGAAAACGCCACCCCGCGCTTTCTCGACGTGGTGAATCTCTGAGCCCATGCGCGACTACACGTGGCTGCATGAGTATTGCCTGAACCGCTTCGGCTCGGCCCAGGCGCTGGAGGCCTTCCTGCCGCAGCCGCGCACGCCGGCGCAGTTGCGCGACATCAGCGATGACCGCTACCTGTCGACCCTGGCCCTGCGCGTGTTCCGCGCCGGGCTCAAGCACAGCCTGGTGGACGCCAAGTGGCCGGTGTTCGAGCAGGTGTTCTTTGGCTTCGACCCGGAGAAAGTCGTGCTGATGGGCGCTGAGCACCTGGAGCGGCTGATGCAGGACGAACGCATCATCCGCCACCTGGGCAAGCTCAAGAGCGTGCCGCGCAATGCGCAGATGGTGCTGGATGTGGCCAGGGAGAAGGGCAGTTTCGGTGCGTTCATCGCCGATTGGCCAGAGACCGACATCGTCGGGCTGTGGAAGTACCTGGCCAAGCACGGTAACCAATTGGGCGGGCTGTCGGCGCCGCGCTTCTTGCGCATGGTCGGCAAGGATACTTTTATCCCCACCGACGACATGGCGGCCGCGCTGATCGCGCAGAAGATCATCGACAAGCCGCCGACCAGCCAGCGCGATCTTGCGTTGGTGCAGCAGGCGTTCAACCAGTGGCACGCCGAGAGTGGGCGGCCGCTGTGCCAGTTGTCGGTGATGCTGGCGCATACCGTCAACCATTGACTGCGCGGTGCATTCTTCGCGGGTAAACCCGCTCCCACAGATGCTGTGAGGTCCCTGTGGGAGCGGGTTTACCCGCGAAGCAGTCAGCTCCCTTCGCCCGCCATACGCCGCTCGATCTGAAACTTCCAGCGCACAAACAGCAACCCGCTGACGAACAACCCAAGGCTCACCAGCACCTCGGCCCAGCCAAACACGGCTCGCGCCGGGTCGAACGCCGCCAGCACGCCCTTGATGAAGTAGATGTTCACCACGAAGCAGGTCCAGGCATGCGCCCGGGCGCTGCCTTTGAGCATGCCGGGCAGCAACAGCAACAGGGGGATCAGCTCGACGGCCAGGATCACCCCGACCCGCGCCCCATGCAGGTCGGCGAACCACAGATTGTTCACCACCAGCAAGGCGATCAGGCCGAAGAAACAGGCCAGGCTCAAGGCGCGGGTCAGCCGCACCCGTGGCGCCAGCCAGTCCAGTGGCGGCAGTACCTTGGGTTTTTTAGCCACGTTCGCCACCCAGGGCCTTGGCGGTATTCGCCAGGCGTTGGCCGAGTGCGCGGCACAGGGTGATTTCGTGTTGATCGAGTTCGCGCTTGCCGTCGGCCCCGGCATGGTGGCTGGCGCCATACGGCGTGCCGCCGCCGCGGGTTTCCAGCAAGGCCGACTCGCTGTAGGGCAAGCCCAGCACCAGCATGCCGTGGTGCATCAGCGGCAGCAGCATCGACAGCAGGGTGGTTTCCTGGCCGCCGTGCAGGCTGGCGGTGGAAGTGAACACCGCCGCCGGCTTGCCCACCAGCTCGCCACCGAGCCACAGGCTGCTGGTGCCGTCGAGGAAGTACTTGAGCGGGGCGGCCATGTTGCCGAAGCGGGTCGGGCTGCCCATGGCCAGGCCGGCGCAGTGGCGCAGGTCGTCGAGGGTGGCGTACAGCGCGCCGCTGGCGGGGATGTCCGGGGCCACCGCTTCGCATTCGGTGGAGATTGCCGGCACGGTACGCAGGCGGGCTTCCAGGCCGGCCATCTCGACGCCGCGGGCGATGTGCCGGGCCATCTCGCTGGTCGAGCCGTGGCGGCTGTAATACAGCACCAGGATGTACGGAGCGCTCACGGCAGGATCTCCAGCACTTTCTCCGGTGGGCGGCCAATCACGGCCTTGCTGCCGGCCACCAGAATGGGGCGTTCAATCAGTTTGGGGTGCTGGACCATCGCCTCGATCAACTGGGCATCGGTCAAGGCCGGGTTGGCCAGGTCGAGGGCCTTGTATTCGTCTTCACCGCTGCGCAGCAGCTGGCGCGCGCCGATGCCCAGCAGGCCAAGCAGTTGCTTGAGGGTGGCCGCGTCTGGCGGGGTTTCCAGATAGCGCACGACGGTGGGCGACAAGCCGCGTGCCTCGAGCAGCTCCAGGGCGCCGCGGGATTTCGAGCAGCGCGGGTTATGATACAGGGTCAGATCGGTCATGACGGGTCGCATCCAGCAGGGTGTGGCGGCTATTCTAACCGACTTCAATGCTTGAAAACTTCGAGAAGGATTGACCCATGGCAAGGCGTTTGGCAGCTGCACTGGCCATCACCGCGAGCCTGTTGCTCGGCGGCTGCGGTGCAGACTACGGTGTGGACCAGCACGGCAATACGGTGAAGAGCGAACAGGTTGACGGGCACTGGCTGGTGCTCAACTACTGGGCCGAATGGTGCGGCCCGTGCCGTACGGAAATTCCCGAGCTCAATGCTGCGGCCAAGCAGTGGGAGGCCCAGGGCATCAAAGTGCTCGGGGTGAATTTCGATGGCTTGCAGGGCGCCGAGCTCAAGACCGCCGCCGACACTTTGGGCATCGCCTTCACCGTGCTCGCCCAGGACCCGGCCGAGCGCTACGAGCTGCCGCGCAGCGAAGCGCTGCCGGTGACTTACATCATCGACGACAAGGGCAAGGTGCGTGAGCAGTTGATGGGCGAGCAGACGCTTGAAGGGCTGCAGGCGAAGATCAAGGCGTTGAAAGGCGGCGCCTGATAGGCACATCGCGGGGCAAGCCCGCTCCCACGCGTTGGACTGCCCCCAAGAAGTTGGACACCAATCCAACCCTAGGGGGCAGTCCAAGTACACCCTGGGAGCGGGCTTGCCCCGCGATGGGTTTAGCCTTCCTCAGGCCAGAAGCGCAGCGGCTTGCCTTCAGCCGGCCAGAAGCGAATCTGCTCGATCGGCGACACATCCCAGCGCTGTACCGTCTCCAGCGCCTGCAGGAAGCGTTTTTCCTGCTCCATCACGGCTGGCGCACACAGCTTGCGGGTCTTGCCGACCTTGCCGAAGCTCAGCTGCTCGCCGTTCAGCGTGTACGGCGCGAACCAGTGGTTGCAGCCGGCATTGCCGTAGGCGCGGCCATCGTTGGCCAGGGTGAGCGTGAGGTGGCTGTAATCCATCAGCGGTCGCTCACCGATCCATTCCAGCACATAGCTCTGCTCCTGCTGCAGGGGCGAAGGCTGCGCTGCACAACCCATCAGGCCGCCGGCAATCAGCGCGGCGCTCAACAGCTGTTTCACTCAAGCGCGCTCCTGACACTGTGGGCACAGGTGCTTGTCGCCCTGGCTGGCCCAGCCCAGCTCCGCCACGCGGGCACTGGCGGCCGGCGCGTGGCCTTTCTTGCCCAGCTTGGCTTCAGTTGCGAACTCGAAATCCAGCACGGCGTCGCAGCTGTCGCACTTGACCTGCCATTGCAGGATCTCCAGCTCGTTGAACACCGGGCCCTTGGCCACGGCGACCCACTGGCCGCTCGGGTTGATCAGGTGGCGCACGGTTTCCACGGTCAGGCGCATGGACAGGGTCTTGCTGCCCTTGAGGCTGACCAGCAGCACGTCGTTTTTCTGGATCGAGCCGCCGTTGCCGGTGACCTGGTAACGGCCCGGCACCAGTGCGCGGCATTCGATCAGGGTGTGTTGCGGGTTGAAAAGGGTGTAGCGGAAATCGTGTTCGACCATGGGTCCTCCAGAATTGCCGCGTATCCTAGCATCAACCTTCGACGATGTTCTGCGGATTGCCTGCCGCCCAGCGGGTGATGTTGTCCAGGGTGGTCGCGGCGATGGCATCCAGCGCTTCGCGGGTCAGGAACGCCTGGTGCGCGGTGACGATCACGTTGGGGAAGGTCAGCAGCCGCGCCAGCACATCGTCCTGCAGCGGCTGGTCGGAGCGGTCCTCGAAGAACAGTTGCGCCTCTTCTTCATACACATCCAGCCCCAGGTAGCCGAGCTGGCCGCTCTTGAGCGCGTCGATCAGCGCCGGGGTGTCGACCAAGGCGCCGCGGCCGGTGTTGATCAGCATGGCGCCGGGTTGCAGCTGGGCCAGGCTGTGGGCGTTGATCAGGTGTCGGGTGTGCTCGGTCAGTGGGCAGTGCAGGCTGATGATGCGGGCTTCGCGCAGCAGCTCGGGCAGCGTCAGGTAGCGTGCCCCCAGGGCCAGCAGTTCGGGGTTGGGGTAGGGGTCGTAGGCCAATAGCTGGCAGCCGAAACCGGCCATGATGCGGGCGAACGCCAGGCCGATCTGCCCGGTGCCGACCACGCCGACGGTCTTGCCGTGCAGGTCGAAGCCGGTCAGGCCATGCAGGGTGAAGTCACCTTCGCGGGTACGGTTGTAGGCGCGGTGCAGGCGCCGGTTGAGAGCCAGGATCAAGGCCACGGCATGCTCGGCAACGGCGTGCGGCGAGTAGGCGGGCACCCGCACCACCGCCAGCCCCAGGCGTTGCGCCGCCGCCAGGTCGACGTGGTTGTAGCCGGCCGAGCGCAGGGCGATCAGGCGCGTGCCGCCAGCCGCCAGGCGCTCCAGCACCGGGGCGTCGAGTTCGTCGTTGATGAACGCGCAGACCACCTCGAAGCCGCAGGCCAGGGCCGCCGTGTCGAGGGTCAGGCGCGCGGGCTGGTAGTGCAGGTCCAGGGCCGTGCCAGCGGCGGCACGGTCGAAGCTTTCCTGATCGTAGTGCTGGCTGCTGAACAACAGGGCGCGCATGCTGGTATTCCTTTTATGGCTACGCTGCCAGTCTAGCCAGGCGGGCAGGGCGTCTATTGATCTGTATCGGCTGTGGCGGCCTCATCGCGGGATGCTCGATCACACACTGCATTGTGCCTGTTCCGCGAGGCGCACAATCGCCCGGTCCAGCTCTTCCAGCGCCTGCTGGGCCTGTGGGTTGTCCTGCTTGAGCAAGGTTTCACTGCGCTGGCAGGCCGCACGCAACTGTGGCACGCCGCAATAGCGCGAGGCACCGTTGAGCCGGTGCACGCGCTCGATCAGGGTGGAGTGGTCGCCTGCTTCGCGGGCTGCAAGGATGGCCTCCCGTTCAGACCCCAGCGAGGCCAGCAGCATGGCCAGCATGTCCGCCGCCAGATCCGGTTTGCCAGCGGCCAGGCGCAGCCCTTCCTCCGGGTCGAGCACCTTCAGTTCGCTGCTGTCGGGCATGCGTTCGGGGCTGCGCTCGGGTTGTGGGGCCCCCAGGCTCAGGCCGGTCCATTTCATTACCACCTGGGCCAGCTGGCGTTCACTGATCGGCTTGGTCAGGTAGTCGTCCATGCCGCTGTGCAGCAAGGCGCGCTTTTCATTGGCCATGGCGTGCGCGGTCAGGGCGACGATCGGCAGCGCCGGACCGCTGTGGCTGCTTTCCCAGCGGCGGATCTGCTCGGTGCAGGCGCGCCCGTCCATGCCTGGCATCTGCACATCCATCAGTACCAGGTCGAAGGGTTCATCCTGCACCGCCTGGGCCGCCGCAAAGCCGCTGTCCACCGCCAGCACTTCGGCACCCATGCCTTCAAGCAGGGTCTGCACCAGCAGTAGGTTGGCCGGGTTGTCGTCGACGCACAACACCTTGGGCATGCGTTCGCCGGTGACATGGCGCTGTTCGCCGAGTGGGCGGCGCGGTTGCACCAGCTCCAGCAGCAGGCGGCGCAACTTGCGTGTGCAGGTCGGTTTGGCCAGCAGTTGGCCATGGGCGTTGGGCAGGTAGGGTTGGTAGAGCGGCTGTTCGGTGGTCGGGCAGAGCACCACGCACTGGCAGCCCTGGCGTTCGAGTTGCTGGTGATAGTGGCCGAGCTGTTCGGGCGAGAGGCTGCCCAGGTTGGTGCCGAGCACGGCGAAATCGAATGGCTGCCCGGCTTGCGCGGCCGCGTGCACGGCCTGCAGCAGTTGGTCGTAGGAGGTGAACAGGCAGACCGACAGCCCACAGTCCTCCAACTGATGTTCCAGGGCCTGGCGCGCCAGGTCATGGCCGTCGACGATGGCCACCCGGCGCCCCAGCAGCGCCTGCAGAGGTTGCTCCTCGATATCGTCGTGGGCCCTGGGCAGGTTGAGGCTGATCCAGAACTGCGAGCCTTCGCCCGGGGTGCTGTCGACGCCGATCTCACCGCCCATCTGCTCGATCAGGCGCTTGGAAATCACCAGCCCCAGGCCGGTGCCGCCGGGCTGGCGCGACAGCGAGTTATCGGCCTGGCTGAAGGCCTGGAACAGCGTGCGTACGTCCTGCGGCGAAAGGCCGATGCCGGTGTCCTGCACGCTGATGCGCAGCTGCACGCTGTCTTCCTGCTCGTCTTCGAGCATGGCGCGTACCACGATCGTGCCTTCGCGGGTGAACTTGATCGCGTTGCTCACCAGGTTGGTCAGGATCTGCTTGAGCCGCAGCGGGTCGCCCACCAGCGACAAGGGCGTGTCGCGGTACACCAGGCTGAGCAGTTCCAGCTGCTTGGCGTGGGCCGCCGGGGCGAGGATGGTCAGGGTGTCCTGGATCAGGTCGCGCAGGTTGAACGGGATGCTGTCGAGCACCAGCTTGCCGGCCTCGATCTTGGAGAAGTCGAGGATCTCGTTGATGATCCCCAGCAGGTTGTCGGCGGACTTTTCGATGGTGCCCAGGTAATCGAGCTGGCGCGGGGTCAGTTCGCTTTTCTGCAACAGATGGGTGAAGCCCAGGATGCCATTGAGCGGGGTGCGGATTTCGTGGCTCATGTTGGCGAGGAACTCGGACTTGATGCGGCTGGCTTCCAGTGCCTCCTTGCGCGCCATGTCCAGTTCGATGTTCTGGATCTCGATGGTTTCCAGGTTCTGGCGTACGTCCTCGGTGGCCTGGTCGATGCTGTGCTGCAGCTCTTCGTGGGCGCTGTGCAGGGTTTCGGCCATGCGGTTGATGCCCGCGGCCAACTCGTCCAGCTCATGGCTGCCCATGGCCGGCAGGCGTGCATCGAGGTGGCCGTCCTTGAGCTGGTTGACCGCATGCTTGATGCGGTTGATCGGGCCGTTGATGGTGCGGCCCATGCGCACTGCAAGCAAGGCGGTCAGGCTCAGGCAGGCGATGATCAGCAGCAGGCTGGTGAACAGGTTGCGGTAGCCGCGCAGCAGGGTGCCGTCGTGGGACAGCTCGATCTCCACCCAGCCAAGCAGCCGTTCGGCCTCGTTGGGTACGGCATCGGTGGCAAGGTCGCGATGATGGCCGAACACCGGCATCAGGTAGCGGGTGGCGTCATTGCCGGTGCGCTGCAACAGCTGTGTGCCGGTGCCGCCGCTGGGGGGCTGGTTGAGCATGCTCGGGCCGGCGTGTGCCAGGCGCGTGCGGTCGGCGGCAAGAAACGCCACGGCGCGCACGTCGGACTGCTCCAGCGCCTGGGCGGCGATGCGCTCCAGCTGCTCCGGGGCCAGGCGGGCCATGGCCGGGGCGGCCAGCGGGGCCAGCTGCTCGGCGATCATCTTGCCGCGTTGCAACAGTTGCGTGCGCAGTTCGTTCTGCTGCAGCCAGGTGAAGTAGCTGCCCAGCACCAGGGCCATCAGGCTGGCTGGCAGCAACGCCAGCAGCAGCACGCGGCTGCGGATTCCCAAACGATCGAGCACACCTGTCTCCTGTCATGTGCCAACGCGCGAGCGCGCTCCAGCGGGAACGTTACTCCGGGCGTGGTGGCAATGCACTCATTTGTATTGGTTTTTGTCTGCCGGGGCTGAGCGCTCTGCGGTTTGCGAACGTCTGCACGGTCCGCGTTGGTCGTGCAGCGGTTGCCTTGGCAAGACGGTATGCTCAATAATCGCGCAACTGAGAATTGATGGCAGTTGCCAATGAATCCCGTAGCTATTCACGAGTCCAGTATCCTGGCCATCGAGGACGACCCTGTCCTGGGTGCCTACCTGCATGAAGAGTTGCAGCGCGGCGGCTTCCAGGTGACCTGGTGCCGCAATGGCCTGGAAGGGCTGGAGGCCGCCGGGCGGCAGGTGTTCGACCTGGTGTTGATGGATATCCTGCTGCCGGGGCTCAACGGCCTGGACGCCCTGGCGCGCCTGCGTCGGCACAGCGCCACGCCGGTCATCCTGATGTCGGCGCTGGGGGCCGAGGCGGACCGCATCAGTGGCTTCGAGCGCGGCGCCGACGACTACCTGCCCAAGCCGTTCAGCTTCGCTGAACTGCGCGTGCGGATCGAGGCGATCCTGCGCCGGGTGGCCTTCGAGCGTCGTGCCAAGGTGCCGCATGAAGCGGGCGCCGGCGAACTGCACTTCGACGAGCCGCTGTGCGATGTCAGCCTCGAGGGTGCCTGGGCGGGCCTGACCCCCAGCGAATTCCGCCTGCTCGACATCCTCCACCGCAGCCAGGACGAAGTGCTGAGCAAGCCCTTCCTTTATCAGCAAGTGCTGCAACGCGGCTACGCCCGCCACGACCGCAGCCTGGACATGCACGTCAGCCAGATCCGCCGCAAGCTCAAGGCCATCGGCTACCACGAGCGGCAGGTGCGTACGGTGTGGGGCAAGGGCTACCTGTTCGGTGCGGGCGAGGCGGACTGAGCGTGCTCGATCGCCATTCGCTGTTCTGGAAGCTGGCCATCCTGCTGGTGGGTTTCTGCCTGTTGATGATCGGCCTGAGCTACACCTGGGGCCGGCACATGGAAACCCAGAACGCCTTCCTCTCCGAACCGGCCCGCCAGGTATTGCGCGGCTATGCCGCTGAAGCCGAACAAGCCTGGGAAGCAGGTGGACAGGAGGGTGTAGATCGCTGGCTGGAGGGTATGCACTCGCGCGAAAAGGGCTGGGTCGGCGTACTCGACGGTGACCTCCAGCCGCTGGGCAGCTTCAGCCTGGGCAGTGCCGAAGTTCAGCACTTGACCCGTTTGCGCGGGGTCGACTGGCCCATGAGCCGACGAACCATCGGCCAGCCCTGGCTGCGCTTGCCGTTCCCCAACAGCCCCGACCAGGGCTCGCTGGTGATCGAGTTGCCCGAGCGCTTCAATCCGGGCCAGTACCGACTGTTCTGGCGGGTGATCACCAACGGTATCATTCCTGGGTTGTTCACCCTGCTGTTGTGCGTCGGCCTGTACCGCATGCTGATCGTGCCGCTCAATCAATTGCGCGAGCAGGCTCGCGCCTGGCGTGCCGACCAGCTCACCACGCGGCTCGACTCGCGCACCATCCAGCGCCGTGACGAACTGGGCGAACTGGCCCGCGCCTTCGACCAGATGGCCGAGCGGCTGCAGGGTACCGTGGTGCTGCAGCAGCAGTTGCTGCGTGACCTCTCCCATGAAATGCGCACCCCGCTGAGCCGTTTGCGCGTGGCCTGCGATGGCGAAACCGACCTTGAGCGCCTGCGCGAACGCGTGCACCGCGAGGTGGACGGCATGCAGCAATTGGTCGAGGACACCCTGCAGCTGGCCTGGCAGGATGCCGAGCGTGCACCGATGAACCTGGAGCCGATCCAGTTGCCGGTGCTGTGGGACATGCTCAGCGAAAATGCCTGCTATGAAAGTGGCTGGGCGCCGCAGCGCCTGGTCTGTAGCGTGCCGCTCGACTGCTGGGTGCAAGGCAACCTGAATCACCTGGCCCAGGCGCTGGAGAACATCCTGCGCAATGCCATTCGTCATTCGCCGATCGACGGCCAAGTGCACTTGAGTGGCAAACGCGAAGGCGGTTACTGGCGCATCGAGCTCGAAGACGAGGGGGGAGGCGTGGCCGAGGAGGACCTGGAGCGGATCTTCGCGCCGTTCTCGCGGCTCGACGGATCGCGGCCGGGGGATGGTGGTTTCGGCTTGGGGCTGAGCATTGCCCGCAGTGCCATCCGGCGCCAGGGCGGCAAAGTTTGGGCGGTGAATGGCGAGCGTGGGCTGCGGGTTTGCATGCGCCTGGCGGCGGGCGAGCGTGATTCATCGCCGGGCAAGTCGCATCGGCGCACCGCCGCTCCCGCGGAGTGCGACGCCGCGCAATCGCCACTCGGCTTATAGCTTGTAGCTATAGCGTCCGACAATTGCGTGATATGGCCGCGCGGGGTTTGCCGGTATGATAGTCGCCCCTGCCGTCCGGATTGCGATAACGCCCATGACCCTGCAGTACCCAACCATCGCCGATTGCGTCGGCAACACGCCTCTGGTTCGCCTGCAGCGCATCGCCGGGGCTACCAGCAACACGCTTTTGCTCAAGCTCGAAGGCAACAACCCGGCAGGTTCGGTCAAGGACCGCCCGGCGTTGTCGATGATCACCCGCGCCGAGCTGCGTAATCAGATCAAGCCCGGCGACACCCTCATCGAAGCGACCTCCGGCAACACCGGGATCGCCCTGGCCATGGCGGCGGCGATCAAGGGTTACAAGATGATCCTGATCATGCCGGACAACTCCACCGCCGAACGCAAGGCCGCCATGACCGCCTATGGCGCCGAGTTGATCCTGGTGACCAAGGAAGAGGGCATGGAAGGCGCGCGCGACCTGGCTGAAAAGCTGCAGGCCGAAGGCCGTGGCCTGGTGCTGGATCAGTTCGCCAACGGCGACAACCCGATTGCCCACTACAACAGCACCGGGCCGGAGATCTGGCAACAGACCCAGGGCACCATTACCCATTTCGTCAGTTCCATGGGCACCACCGGTACCATCATGGGCTGCTCGCAGTACCTGAAGGAACAGAACCCGGCGGTGCAGATCATCGGCCTGCAACCGATGGAAGGTTCGGCCATCCCCGGTATCCGCCGCTGGCCCCAGGAATACCTGCCGAAGATTTTCGACGCCACCCGGGTCGACCGCGTGGTCGACATGTCGCAGCAGGAAGCCGAAGAGACCACCCGCCGCCTTGCCCGCGAAGAGGGCATCTTCTGTGGCGTGTCCTCCGGCGGTGCGGTGGCGGCCATGTTGCGCCTGTCCCGTGAAGTCGAGAACGCGGTGATGGTTGCCATCATCTGCGACCGCGGCGACCGTTACCTTTCCACCGGCCTGTTCGATACCAACTGATGTCCAGAAAGAAAAGCAACAGCGGCCTGCGCTTCCAGCCGGCCGGCGGCGACCGTGGCACCCAGGTGCCCGTGGGCAAGAAGCAGCGCCTGCAGATCGAGCGCCTGGCCGGTGATGGCCGCGGCATCGCCTTCGTCGAGGGACGCACCTGGTTCGTCAGCGGTGCACTGGGCGGCGAAGAAGTCGAAGCGCGGGTGCTCGCGGCCCGGGGCAAGGTGGTCGAGGCGCGCCTCGAGCGCGTGTTCCAGGCCAGCCCCGAGCGTCGCGAAGCGCCGTGCAAACATTACCAGCGCTGCGGCGGCTGCAACCTGCAGCACCTGCCCCATGACGGCCAGCTGGCGCTCAAGCAGCGTACGCTCGCCGAACAGTTGCAGCGGGTCGCCGGCATCCAGCCGGACGAGTGGGCCGCGCCCCTGAGCGGGCCTGAGTTCGGCTATCGACGCCGGGCACGGGTGGCCGTACGCTGGGACGCCAAGGCCCGTCAGCTGGACGTAGGTTTTCGTGCCGAGGCCAGCCAGGACATCGTCGCCATCGACGAGTGCCCGGTACTGGTACAACCCTTGCAGTCGATTTTCCGCCACCTGCCGACCGTGCTGCGCAGCTTGAGCAAGCCGCAGGCACTGGGGCATGTGGAGTTGTTCAGCGGCAATGCCGAGGCGGTACTGGTGCGCCATGTGGCGGCCCTTCCTGCTGAAGACCTGGCGCGCCTCGAGGCATTCTGTCGTGAGGCCGGTGCCCAGTTGTGGCTGCAGGGCGAAGGCGACCCGGCGCCAGTGGATGCCTCGAGCGAGCTGGGTTTTGCCCTGGAGCCTTGGGCCTTGCAACTGGCCTGGCGGCCGGGCGACTTCGTCCAGGTCAATGCCCAGGTCAACACCCTGATGATCCAGCAGGCCCTGGCCTGGCTGGCGCCGCAGGCGGATGAGCGGGTGCTGGACCTGTTCTGTGGCCTGGGCAACTTCGCCTTGCCGTTGGCCCGGCAGGCACGGGAAGTGGTGGCGGTAGAAGGCGTGCAGGCCATGGTCGAGCGCGCCGAGGCCAATGCCCGAAGCAACAATGTGCATAACGCACGATTTTTTCAGGCCGATTTATCGCAGCCTTTGGCGGGCGCCGGATGGGTCGCCGAGGGCTTTTCTGCGGTACTCTTGGATCCACCGCGCGACGGGGCTTACGAGGTGGTGCAAGGCATCGCTCGGCTCGGCGCGAAACGGCTGGTCTACGTATCGTGCAACCCGGCCACGCTGGCGCGAGACGCGCAGGTGCTGGTCGGGCAGGGGTACCGGTTAAAAAGGGCCGGGATTCTCGACATGTTTCCTCAGACGGCGCATGTCGAGGCCATGGCGTTATTCGAAGTGGGCTAGTGAATCTGGTCTTCTTGGTGCGGCCCTCAGGGAAAGAGGGCGGCACAGGTGATAACCAGTGCACCCGCGTGGTGCGCTGTATGGAAAGGTAAAACAAAGATGGTACAGGTGAGAGTGCACCAGCCGGTCAACAATGACGGCAGTATCAATCTCGAAGCATGGCTCGATCATGTGGTGAGCGTCGATTCGCAGCTCGATCGCGCGGCGCTCAAAGAGGCCTGCGAGTTCGCCCAGGAAATCGAGAAGAAGGGCAACCAGGCCAAGCATTCCTGGGCCGATGGCACGTCCAGTTTCCAGGCGGGCCTGGAGATCGCCGAAATCCTCGCCGACCTCAAGCTCGACCAGGATTCGCTGATGGCGGCGGTCATCTACCGCTCGGTGCGCGAAGGCAAGGTGACGGTGGCCGAAGTCGGCCAGCGTTTCGGCCCGGTGGTATCCAAGCTGATCGACGGCGTGCTGCGCATGGCGGCCATCAGTGCCAGCCTCAGCCCGCGCCAATCGCTGGTGCTGGGCTCGCAGGCGCAGGTCGAGAACCTGCGCAAGATGCTGGTGGCCATGGTCGACGATGTGCGGGTGGCGCTGATCAAGCTCGCCGAACGCACCTGCGCCATTCGTGCGGTGAAGTCCGCCGACGATGAAAAGCGCCTGCGCGTGGCCCGCGAGGTGTTCGATATCTACGCCCCCCTGGCCCACCGGCTGGGCATCGGCCATATCAAGTGGGAACTGGAAGACCTTTCGTTCCGCTACCTCGAGCCTGACCAGTACAAGCAGATCGCCAAGCTCCTGCACGAGCGTCGGCTCGACCGCGAGCGATTCATCAGCGACGTGATGAACCAACTGCAGAACGAGCTGCTGGCCACCGGCGTCAACGCCGACATCAGCGGCCGGGCGAAACACATCTATTCGATCTGGCGCAAGATGCAGCGCAAGGGCCTGGAGTTCAGCCAGATCTACGACGTGCGCGCGGTGCGCGTGCTGGTGCCGGAAGTGCGCGACTGCTACACCGCGCTGGGCATTGTGCACACCCTGTGGCGGCACATTCCCAAGGAATTCGACGACTACATCGCCAACCCCAAGGAAAACGGCTACCGCTCGCTACACACCGCAGTGATCGGCCCCGAGGGCAAGGTGCTGGAAGTGCAGATTCGCACCCACGCCATGCACGAAGAGGCCGAGCTTGGGGTATGCGCCCATTGGCGCTACAAGGGCACCGACGTCAAGCCCAGTTCCAACCACTATGAAGAGAAGATTTCCTGGCTGCGCCAGGTGCTCGAATGGCATGAAGAACTGGGCGATATCGGCGGCCTGGCCGAACAGCTGCGGGTCGATATCGAGCCGGACCGGGTCTACGTGTTCACCCCCGACGGCCATGCCATCGACCTGCCCAAGGGTGCCACGCCGCTGGACTTCGCCTACCGCGTGCACACCGAGATCGGCCACAACTGCCGGGGCGCCAAGATCAACGGGCGCATCGTGCCGCTCAACTACAGCCTGCAGACCGGCGAGCAGGTGGAGATCATCACCAGCAAGCACGGCAATCCAAGCCGTGACTGGCTGAACTCCAACCTCGGTTACGTGACCACTTCGCGGGCACGGGCAAAGATCGTCCACTGGTTCAAGCTGCAGGCGCGCGACCAGAACGTCGCGGCCGGCAAGACCCTGATCGAGCGCGAGCTGAGCCGCCTGGGGCTGCCGCAGGTGGACTTCGAGCGCCTCGCCGAGAAGGCCAACGTCAAGACCGCCGAAGACATGTTCGCCGCCCTTGGTGCCGGCGACCTGCGCCTGGCGCACATGGTCAACGCTGCCCAGCAGTTGCTCGAGCCCGAGCGTATCGAGCAGGTCGAGCTGGTGCCGCGCCAAGCCCGGGGCATTCGCGCGGGCAAGCGCAACGACATCCAGATCCAGGGCGTCGGCAACCTGCTCACGCAGATGGCCGGCTGCTGCCAGCCGCTGCCGGGCGACGCCATCGTCGGCTACATCACCCAGGGCCGCGGCGTGAGCATCCACCGCCAGGACTGCGCCTCGGTGCTGCAACTGGCGGGCAAGGAGCCGGAGCGGATGATCCAGGTCAGCTGGGGGCCGATCCCGGTGCAGACCTATCCGGTCGACATCGTCATCCGTGCCTACGACCGCCCGGGGCTGCTGCGCGACGTGTCGCAGGTGCTGCTCAACGAGAAGATCAACGTGCTGGCGGTCAACACCCGCTCGAACAAGGAAGACAACACCGCCTTGATGTCGCTGACCATCGAGATCCCCGGCCTGGATGCCCTCGGGCGCCTGCTCGGCAGGATCTCGCAGTTGCCGAACATCATCGAGACGCGGCGTAACCGTACCCCTTGAGACAGCCATCGCGGGGCAAGCCCGCTCCCACGATTGCGTGGGAGCGGGCTTGCCCCGCGATGAGGCCGGTAAGGACAACACTTGCAATGACCTACACCCTCGACGACCTGCTGCACCTCATGGCCCGCCTGCGCGACCCGCAATATGGCTGCCCGTGGGACCTCAAGCAGGACTACGCCAGCATCGTCCAGCACACCATCGAAGAAGCCTACGAAGTCGCCGACACCATCGAGCGGGGTGACTTCGCCCACCTGCAGGGCGAGCTGGGCGACCTGCTGTTCCAGGTGGTCTATTACAGCCAGCTGGCGCGGGAAGAGGGGCGTTTCGAGTTCGCCGGCGTGGTCGACTCGATCACCCGTAAGCTGGTGCGTCGCCACCCCCATGTGTTCCCCACCGGCGAGCTCTATGCGCCCGTCGATACCCCCTCGTTGAGCGAGGCCCAGGTCAAGTCGCGCTGGGAAGAAATCAAGGCCGAAGAGCGTGCCGAAAACAGCGAGCCCGAGCAATTGTCGCTGCTCGACGATGTGCCGGCCGCGCTGCCGGCACTGTCCCGCGCCGCCAAGCTGCAAAAGCGCGCCGCCACGGTCGGCTTCGACTGGCCCGACGCGTTGCCGGTGCTGGACAAGGTGCGCGAAGAGCTCGACGAAGTGCTGCAGGCGATGGCCGATGGTGACAGTGATGCGTTGGAGGACGAGCTGGGCGACCTGCTGTTCGCCACCGTCAACCTGGCCCGGCATCTCAAGCACGACCCGGAAAACGCCCTGCGCCGCGCCAATCGCAAATTCGAACGGCGCTTCCGTTTTATCGAACAGGCATTGCGCGAGCAGGGCCTGAACATCCAAGATCGTACCCTCGACGAGCTGGACGCCCTGTGGGGCGAGGCCAAGCGTCAGGAAAAGAACCTGCCCAGCTGCGGCTGAGCCGATGCATAAGTGAGTAAAGACACCCATGAGCCTTTCCCTTCGCGACCAGTTGCTCAAAGCCGGCCTGGTCAACCAGAAACAGGTTTCCCAGACCAACAAGGCTGAGAAAAAACAGAAGCGCCTGGAGCACAAAGGCCAGGTCGAGGTGGACGACAGCCAGCAGCGCCTGGCCAAGGAAGCCCTGGCCGAAAAGGCCAGGAAAGACCAGGAGCTGAACCGCCAGGTCCAGGAAAAGGCCGAGCACAAAGCCCGTGCTGCGCAGATCAAGCAGCTGATCGAGGCCACTCGCCTGCCCAAGCTCACCACCGAGGACTATTTCAACTTCGTCGATGACAAGAAGGTCAAGCGCATCGCCGTCAACGCCCTGATGCGCACCAAGCTGAGCAACGGCGCGCTGGCGATCGTCGGCCATGCCGGCGGCTACGAAGTGATCCCGCGTGAAGCGGCAGTGAAGATCCAGGAGCGCGATCCCAACCGCATCCTGCTGCTCAACACCCATGTCGAAGAGGCGGACGAAGACGATCCGTACGCCGCTTACAAGATCCCGGACGATCTGATGTGGTAAGCATGAAAAACCCCGCCTAGGCGGGGTTTTTTGTTTGAAGTGGGCGTTACTGGGTAGTGCGCTGGTTTTCCAGGACTTCCAGTTCGCTGCGGTACTGCTGGGCCAGGTGCTCTTCGTGGAACATGCCGACCAGTTGGCCCTGTTGATACACGTCCCAGATACGCACGCCAGCGGCCAGGCCTTCGTGGGACATTTTCGATTCGTCGCGTTCGGTTACTTGAACTGTCATCGTCAAACTCCACTGCTTGATGGGCTGCGGCACTGTGTCGCAGGCCTTCTTTATAGAATTTGTTAGCAGGCTAAGTAAATTAAACGGCGATGAAACAAGTTTCATCCAATGGCCTCATCGCGGGGCAAGTCGCATCGGCGCACCGCCACTCCCACGCGCCATGTGGTCTCGTGGGAGCGGGCTTGCCCCGCGATGAAGTCACATGAGTCGCCCAGGCAAAAAGAAGCCCCGCACAAGGCGGGGCTCCGGGTATTGCGTGCAATGCAGGTCAGTTACCCTTGACCGCCTTGCCATCGACCGTACCGTCCTGCAGCACGATCACGTACTCCTTGCCGTCGGTCTCGACCTGGCGCAGTTGTACCAGCAGGTAGTCCCAGTTCTTGGCGAACCACAGCTCGGTGATGCGCTTGCTCTGGCTCGGGTCGCGCACGCGCTCGACCTTGATCGCATCGACCTGGCCGGCCTTGGTCGCCACCTTCTCGGTGCCCAGCACGCGGAAGTCGTAGGTGTCGATCTCGTCACCGTCGACCACCTGGTAGGTCATGCTCTTCTTGCCGGCGGCCACGTCATGCTGCAGCGCCAACTGGTAGGACGACTTGTCCAGCACGCCGCGGTTGAGCGGCAGGCTGATCGCGTCGCCACGGTCGCTGCCGGTGACTTTCTTGCCAGTCCAGTCGAAGGTCAGGTCGACCTTCTTCGCCTTGCCCAGGCCACCGCGCTCGAAGTGATACTTCTGCGGCAGCAGGGTGTCGTTGTCGAGCTTGACGGTGCTTTGCTCGGTGAGGCTGGCGATCATCATGGAGGCCTTGAAATTAAGGTCCCAGGTACCGTTGGCGTTCTTGACCAGGCTGCGCTCGGCAGTTCCGCTCATGGGCAGCTGCTTCCAGTCAGCCGTGTAGCTGGCCGCGAAAGGCTTCAGATCAGCTGCCTGGAGGGGCAGGGCGAGCACGGCGAGAGCCAAGAGCAGGGCGCGACGCATAAATTCTCCTAGGATCGAATCAAGTGACCGCTGGCCGCCAGCGGCTGGCCATCCAGTAATGCACCCTGTTCGCCCAGACGCAAGCGTCCTTCGGCGAACCAGCGCACCGCCAGCGGGTAGATCTGGTGTTCCTGCAGGTGCACGCGCTGGGCGAGCGACTGCTCGGTGTCGTCCGTTGCAACCGGAACCACAGCCTGTACGACCAAAGGCCCGCCATCGAGTTCCTCGGTGACGAAGTGCACGCTGCAGCCGTGCTCGGCATCGCCAGCCTCCAGCGCACGCCGGTGGGTGTGCAGGCCTTTATACCTGGGCAACAGTGACGGATGTATGTTGAGCAGGCGGCCCTGGTAGTGACGTACAAAGCCGCCACTGAGAATGCGCATGAAGCCGGCCAGTACCACCAGGTCGGGCTCGAAGCCGTCGATCAGCGCCATCAGCGCCGCATCGAAGGCTTCGCGGCCGTCGAAACCCTGGTGCTCCAGCAGCGCGGTGTCGATACCGGCTGCCTTGGCACGTTCCAGGCCGTAGGCATCGGCGCGGTTGGAAATCACTGCGCGGATGCGTACCGGGCTGTCACTGGCGCTGGTGTTGTCGATCAGCGCTTGCAGGTTGCTGCCGGAGCCCGACAGCAATACCACGACGTTGCAGGTCTTGCTCGGCATCAGTGTGCCTTGAGGTTCTGCAGCTCGACCTGGGCGGCGCCTTCGGCGGCTTCGGCGATGTGGCCGATCACCCAAGGCTGCTCACCGGCGGCGCGCAGTTCGTTCAGGGCGGCTTCGACCTGATCCTGGGCGACACAGATGACCATGCCGACGCCGCAGTTCAGTACGCGGTGCATCTCGTGCTCGTCGACGTTGCCTTTTTCCTGCAGGAAGTCGAACACCGCCGGGCGCTGCCAGCTGGCCACGTCAACCACGGCCTGGGCGTTTTTCGGCAGTACGCGCGGGATGTTGTCCAGCAGGCCGCCACCGGTGATGTGGGCCATGGCCTTGACCGCGCCGGTGTTCTTGATCAGCTGCAGCAGCGGCTTGACGTAGATGCGGGTCGGCGCCATCAGCAGGTCGGTCAGCGGTTTGCCGTCGAGCTGGGTGTTTTCGATGTCGGTGCCGGACACTTCGAGGATCTTGCGGATCAGCGAGTAGCCGTTGGAGTGCGGGCCGGAGGACGGCAGGGCCAGCAGGGCGTCGCCGGTGGCGACTTTCGAGCCGTCGATGATCTCGGCTTTTTCCACCACGCCGACGCAGAAACCGGCCAGGTCGTAGTCTTCGCCTTCGTACATGCCTGGCATTTCGGCGGTTTCACCACCGACCAGCGAGCAGCCGGCCAGTTCGCAACCGGCGCCGATGCCGGTCACCACGGTGGCGGCCACGTCGACGTTGAGCTTGCCAGTGGCGTAGTAGTCGAGGAAGAACAGCGGCTCGGCGCCGCACACCACCAGGTCGTTGACGCACATGGCGACCAGGTCCTGGCCGATGCTGTCGTGCTTGTTCAGGTTCAGGGCCAGGCGCAGCTTGGTGCCGACACCGTCGGTGCCGGAGACCAGCACCGGCTGTTTGTAGCCGGCCGGGATCTCGCAGAGGGCGCCGAAGCCGCCCAGGCCACCCATGACTTCAGGGCGTGCGGTGCGCTTGGCGACGCCCTTGATGCGTTCGACCAGTGCTTCGCCGGCGTCGATGTCTACACCGGCGTCCTTGTAGCTCAGGGAGGGTTGCTTGCTCATTGATCCAGGCCTTTAAGAGGGAGGGATTCTTGGAAAACGACCGGGACGGCCAAGGCCGGCTTCAGAAGCGGCGGCTACCTGTACGTCACTGGTCTGCGAAGGCGCGCGATTTTATCAGGGTTGCCCCGAAGCGGCCATCCTCAGGCCGACGGGCAGGCCGGAAATCTGGGCAAAAAAGCGCTTTCACGGTGCGCGACTGGTTGCCGCGGCGGTGCCTGTATAAGGTATAGGCATCGCGACGGGCACAAAGGGCCGCGGCAGCGGAGCATTTCTCTGCGTTGCGCGGTCACAGCCGGCAGGTCCGGGCTCGTCGCTCGTGGTCATCTGGACAGGAATCCTCAATGCGTCTTTTCAATTACATCGCGGCCGGGTGCCTGGTGCTGGTCGGCGCTGCGGCGCAGGCCGAAACCGTCACCGGGCTGTATCAGGTCCGCGAACCTGTCGAAGGGCAGGGCAGCGATGCCCGCGCCCAGGCTACCAGCAAGGCCCTGGACACCTTGGTGCTGCGCCTGACCGGCGACCCCAAGGCGGCGCAGAGCCCGGCCTTGGCTGCCTTGCGCAAGGATCCCCAGCAAATCATCAACCAGGTCGGCACCGAGGCCGGGCCACCCGAGGCGCTGCTGGTCGAGTTCGACCCCGGCAGCACTGAGCGCGCGCTGCGTCAGGCGGGCTTGGCGCTGTGGGGCAACAATCGGCCGTCGATCCTCGGCTGGTGGCTCTACGACAGTGTCGAGGGCAGCAACCTGGTCGGCGATGGCCAGGCCGCCGCCGAACCGCTGCGCCGTGCCGCCCAGCATCGTGGCTTGCCGCTGCGCCTGCCGCTGGCCGACCTGCAGGAGCAGTTGGTGGCCAACGCCAAGCAGCTCGAGGGCAATGACCCTGCGCCGCTGCGCGAGGCGTCCGAGCGTTACGGCGCCAATGCCTTGCTGGCGGTGCATGCCCATGAGGCCGATGGCAAGTGGCAGGGCAAGTGGCAACTGTGGCTGGGCGACCAGCGCGAGCAGGGTAGCGCCGAGGGTGCCGACCAGGCCGCCCTGGCCGATGCCGTGCTGCTGGCCGTGAGCAACCGCCTGGCGCCGCGCTATGTCACCCGCCCCGGCGCCAGCAGTGACCTGCTGGTGCAGGTGCAGGGCATGAACCTGCAGCGCTATGCCGAATTGAGCCGTGTGCTCGAGCCTTACGGCGCCCGTTTGCAGATGGCCGATGGCGCCACCTTGACCTACGGCGTCACCGGCAACCGCGAGCAGTTGCGGGTACAACTGGGCCTGGCCAAGTTGCAGGAGTTGCCTGCCGAAACCGCGCCGGCACCTGCCGCCCAGGGCGAGCCAGGCACGACACCCCCCACCACTGCAGCCAAGCCGTTCGATGGCTTGCGTTTTCGCTGGTAAGGAAGATTGGACATGATGGATATGCGTCGTTGGATCGGTCTGGGCGCCGCCTTGCTGATCGCCGTGCTGCTGTACCTGCTGCACAACATTCTTTCCCCCTTCCTGGTGGGGATTCTGCTGGCCTACCTGGCCGACCCGCTGGTCGACCGCCTCGAACGGGCCGGGCTGTCGCGGACCTGGGGCGTGGTGGTGGTCTTCAGCCTGTTCACCCTGCTGTTCATGGCCCTGCTGCTGGTGCTGATCCCCATGCTGGCCAAGCAGCTGGTGCGCCTGTACGAGCTGGCGCCGCAGATGCTCGACTGGCTGCAGCATGTGGCCCTGCCTTGGGTGCAGAGCCGCCTGGGCCTGGCCGATGGCTTCTGGAAGTTCGACAAGATCAAGGCCGCCATCGGCGCGCACATGGGCCAGACCACCGACATTGTCGGTGTACTGCTGTCCCAGGCCACCGCGTCGAGCCTGGCCCTGATCGGCTGGCTGGCCAACTTGGTACTGATCCCGGTGGTGGGGTTCTACCTGTTGCGCGACTGGGACCTGATGATGGCCAAGCTGCGCAGCCTGTTGCCACGTCAGCGCGAAGAGCAGGTGGTGGGGTTGGCCGGTGAGTGCCATGAAGTGCTGGGGGCGTTCGTGCGTGGCCAGTTGCTGGTGATGCTCGCCCTGGGCGTCATCTATTCCAGCGGGCTGATGCTGGTGGGCCTGGAGCTGGGCCTGCTGATCGGCATGCTGGCGGGGCTGGCGGCAATCGTCCCGTACATGGGCTTCATCATCGGCATCGGCGCGGCCCTGGTGGCCGGGTTGTTCCAGTTCAGCGGCGATTTGTATCCGATGCTGGGGATTGTCGCGGTGTTCATGGTCGGCCAGGTGCTGGAAGGCATGGTATTGACGCCTTTGCTGGTGGGCGACCGCATCGGTCTGCATCCGGTGGCGGTGATCTTCGCCATCCTCGCCGGTGGTGAGCTGTTCGGCTTCACCGGGGTGCTGCTGGCGCTGCCGGTGGCGGCGGTGATCATGGTGCTGTTGCGGCATGTGCATGACCTGTACAAGGAGTCGAACATGTATGGCGAGGCGATCGACCCGGACCTGTGACCGATCGCGGGGCAAGCCCGCTCCCACGACGCCGACATTGGCGTGGGAGCGGGCTTGCCCCGCGATGTGCTTGAATCCAACGCAACTGCTTGATTTTACTTGTGCTCTTCCCCTGCCGGATTGTGCCGCCCGCGTTGCGGGTATAGACTTTGCACACTCTTCACCAAAGGCCCCCTGTGGTCCCCGCGACCGCCCGCGAGCATGAAACCGATCCAGTTGCCCCTGGGTGTGCGTCTCCGTGATGACGCCACCTTCATCAACTACTATCCGGGCGCCAATGCCGCGGCATTGGGCTACGTCGAGCGGCTATGCGAAGCCGACGCCGGCTGGACCGAGAGCCTCATCTACCTGTGGGGCAAACAGGGCGTTGGCCGTACCCACCTGCTGCAAGCCGCTACCCAGCGTTTCCAGCAGCGGGGCGAACCCGCCGTCTATCTGCCGCTGGCGCAACTGCTGGAGCGCGGCGTCGAGTTGCTTGACCATCTCGAACAATACGAACTGGTGTGCATCGACGACCTGCACGTGATCGCCGGCAAGGCGGATTGGGAAGAGGCCATGTTCCACCTGTTCAACCGCCTGCGCGACAGTGGCCGACGGCTGCTGCTGGCCGCTTCCAGCTCGCCCCGCGAACTGCCGATCAAGCTGGCGGACCTCAAGTCGCGGCTGACCCTGGCACTGATTTTCCAGATGCGCGGCATGTCCGACGAGGACAAGCTGCGCGCCCTGCAACTGCGTGCCTCGCGGCGCGGCCTGCACCTGACCGACGAAGTCGGCCACTTCATCCTCACCCGTGGCACACGCAGCATGAGCGCGCTGTTCGACCTGCTCGAACGCCTCGACCAGGCCTCGTTGCAGGCGCAACGCAAGCTGACCATCCCGTTCCTCAAGGAAACCCTGGGTTGGTGACCCCCTGAAAACACGGGGCTAGAGCGTCAAAACAGAAAAGTCACATGTTTTTCGATAAAATTTGCAAATGGTTCTGATAGAAGGCATAGTTTCCCCCTTCTAAAGGACTACAGACACGGTCGTGCCCATGCTGAAGCGCTTCGCACCCCTCGTGCCACTTGCACTTGCCACCTTTCTGTTTGGTTGCGCCGCTCACGGCCCGGCCACTCAATCCCAGGATCATCGCCTGGCCGCCGAGCAATCGGTAAAGGCCAAGGCTTCCGCTTCTTCCGTATTCACCGAGGAAGAGCTGGCCAGCGAAGATGACCTGAACGCCTTCTCCAGCAACAGCAAGCCCTATCAGCTCCCGGTGCTGGCCGACAGCATCCTCGAGCGTGGCATGGCGCTGATCGGTACCCGTTACCGCTTTGGCGGCACCACCGAACAAGGCTTCGACTGCAGCGGTTTCATTGGTTATCTGTTCCGCGAAGAAGCCGGCATGAACCTGCCGCGCTCGACCCGCGAGATGATCAACGTCGATGCCCCCAAAGTCGCGCGCAACAAGCTCAAGCCAGGCGACCTGCTGTTCTTCAGCACCAATGGTCGCGGCCGCGTCAGCCACGCCGGCATCTACCTGGGCGACAACCAGTTCATCCACTCCAGCAGCCGCCGCAGCGGTGGTGTGCGCATCGACAGCCTTGGCGATCGCTACTGGAGCAAGACCTTCATCGAAGCCAAGCGCGCGCTGGCCATGGCACCGACCACGATCTCGCGCAATTGATTTGATATCAAAATGCTGTACCCTGCCGCGGCGGCGTAGCTGAAAAGCTCGCCGCCGTGCGCATTTACAGAAAGCGTCTAATCTGATTTCTCACCTATTTTCATCTTCGGCCATGGCCGAGGCTTGCCTGACAGGACGTTCGCATCATGGCGATGTTGGCGCGCTTCGCATTTCTCTCCCTGGCGGCATTGCTTGCTGCCTGCTCCAGCCGTGCGCCTGCCCCGGCGCCGGTCAAACAGCCCATGGTCTTCAGCCAGCAACCGGCGGTATCGCCTGCGGCGGAGGACGTGCTGTTCCGTGCGATCGGCCTGGTCGGCACACCCTATCGTTGGGGCGGCAACACCCCTGACTCGGGGTTCGATTGCAGCGGCCTGATCGGCTACGTGTACCGTGATGCTGCGGGCATCAGCCTGCCACGCACCACGCGCGACATGATCGTCATGCGTGCGCCCAGTGTGGACATCAATGCCCTGCAGTCCGGCGATCTTGTGTTCTTTGCCACCAATGGCGGTGCCCAGGTCAGCCATGCCGGTATCTATGTCGGCGAAGGGCGTTTCGTCCATGCGCCGTCTACCGGCGGCACGGTGCGCCTGGACTATCTCTCCAGCAGCTACTGGGCCAAGGCCTATCTGCAGGCCAAGCGGGTGTTGCCACCTGGGCACCTGGCGCAGAATCCCTGATCCCGGCATATCGGCTCGCCGTTTGCTTTATCTACCGCGGATAAATTGAGCCGCTGGTAAAGGATGCGTGCTTCTTCATCGAAAGAGGCACCTCCATGAGCACCATCGAAAACGCGCTGCAGCACAATCTGCATGTGTTGGGCACCGGGCGTGAACTGGCCCGGACGGCCGAAGATTTCCTGCGCGATTATCCAGACCCTTATCAGCTGGCCATCAGCGAGGCGGCCCGCATTCTGCGCGCACGCACGGGCAAGGACTGGGATCCACGAGCGGTCTGGTGGCATCAATTCAGCGGCGCCAGTTCCAGCAGTCGCAGTTTCACCGGTTGGGCGCATAGTGGTCCGCCGGTCAAGTCGATGCGCTTCCCCCAACTGATGGTCGAACGATTCGAGGTGGCGTTCCAGGATGCCTCGGACGAGCTGGACCTGTACGGCGGCTTCTATCGCCAGGGCGGGCATGCTTCCCGCTATGACGAGCATAACCAAGTGCCCTTGCTGGCCCGCGATGTTCAGACGGATTTCTGGGCTTTGGACTTCGCCCAGCTTTTTCGCCAACAGGTGGCCAGTTTCTGGGGCAGGCATCGCGAAAGCTTCCGTGTGTTGGCCAAGGTCAATCTGCTCGCTGAGTGCGCGACAGCAGAAAAGGATGGGCGTTTGAGCGCCGAGGATGCGTCCAGCGTGCGGGGCATGGCGTCGCCGGAACTGGGGGCGCCGGGGCAAGTGCCGACCTTGGCGCAATTGCGCGCTGACGCTCAAACCGTCGACCTGGCTGTCAGCAGTTACCGGCTGGGGGCGCTCCAGCCGGGTCTGCATGCTTTCACTCGGCCGGGTGGCCGGGTTCTGCTGTACCTGCCATGGGCCGACCAGGCGCTGCGTGGCTTTGCGTCCCGGCAGGCCATGGCCGGATGGTTGCGAAGCCAGCTGGGAACGCCTGAAGGCAGGGCGCGCTTCGAGCAGGCCTTGATCTGCGACCCGCACGACAGTGACCTGTCCCTGGCGGTAACCCAGGCGCTGCAGGCATTGGGCGACAGTCAAAGCGATGCCGCCGCACTGGTGCTGCTCGAGCAGGGGCGTATCGAGGTCAGCGATTCGTTCTTCGGCTTCCTCGCCGATCAATCCCATGCCCAGATGCAACGCGTCGCGGCACGCATGGTCGACAACAGCCAACTGCGCAAGGCCATGTGGCGTGGTTACCTCGGCGCTTTCCTCAAGGTATTCGGCGGTTTCGTGCCGCTGGGTTGGCCGATGTCACTGGTGCTGCTTGGCGTCACCCTGTCCAGGGTCGGGCTGGATGTGGATGCGGCGCTTCATGCGCGCAATAGGCTGGAGCGGCGCGCGGCCATGCGGGCGGCGATCCTCGACTCGATCTTCGGGGCGCTGAACATGGTCGATGTGGGGTTCGGCAGTAGCTTGGCCTCGCTCGCCTATCAGGCGCCCTTTCATGAAATTGACGTTTCGTTGGCCGACTGGGAGGTGGCTGAAGCGCCGCAATCGACGCTCGAAGAGCAGGAAGGCAACGAGCTGCTGGAGAACAAGTCGCTGGGCCATGGCCGCTTGCAGGGCATTCGTCTGGGAGGGGATGGCTCGTGCTGGATCGAGTTGGACGGCATGCCCTATCGAGTTCGCTATAGCCCGGAACTGTCCAGCTGGCTGATCGTGGATGCGGACAATCCCTTCGCTTTCGCTCCCTTGCGCCCGGTGCGCTTGGGCCCTGCTGGCGAATGGGAGCTGCTTGCTCCACTCCGGTTGGCCGGTGGCGCCCCGGAAAATGGCCTGGCCAGTGAGTCATCGGCTTTCTGGGATGAATACATGCGCACCGATATAGCACGCAGCAAGGCAATGTCCGAGGCAGCGTTGGCGCGTCAGCGGGCGTTGCTGGAGGACCGTGATTTTTTCGAGCTGGATGAGGGCAGTGACCCACAGCAGGACGAGGAAGGGTTCGACTACGCCGACGACGATGGCGCCCGTATCTATACCTACAAACACGATGGGTTCTACAAGAATCACTTGATCCTGATCTACACGGATGAAGACGGGGCGCAGATCAATCGCTACCTGCGCGAAGGCGTGCGGGAGTTCGACTACGGCGATGAAGTGGAGTACTTGAACAAGCTCGCCGACGAGTTGGAGGGTTTGCCGGAAAGCAACGAAATGCCGTTGTACCGAGGCGGGCATGGATCGCGCAGCACCAGCGGCAGCCACTTTCGCAGCGGGCAGATCAAGGTGGGTGATGTTCTGGTCAACACCGACCTCACGTCCTTCACTGAAAACCCCTACATCGTCCGGCTGTTCGCCGCCGACAACGATCTAAGGGCGAGCAGTGGCCTGGATGGCGTCTTCGACGACAGCTCGGTGGTCTTCGAGCTGCCGGCGGGCAGTTATCAGCACGGTACGCCGGTCAGCGCCTTCTCCACGCATTCCAACGAGGCAGAAACACTGTTCATGCCGGGCTCCTACTTCCGTGTCGACGTCATCAAGGAGATTCGCGGCAGCGATTACCGCTTCGTCAACGTCAAGCTGAGCGAGGTGCCCAAACCTGCGACCGGCCCGGTCTTCGAGTTGCGCACCGGCCTGCCGTTCGACAAGGCCGGCTACACCGTGCGCTTGGGGAGTGCGGAACTGGCAGACCGCTTTTTCCCCGGCTGACGGGCTTCAGGCCTGTTTGAGCAGCAACGCCACGCCGGGGAAGTACTGTCCCAGCTCGTTGTGCAGCTTGCGATAGGCATACGGGAAGTACCAGGCGATCGCGCAGGCGGTGTGCTTCTGCAGGTCGTCGACCAGGTCCTGCAGCTCTTCGGGGCTGGCGTGCTGGCCGGCTTTCCAGGGGGTGACGAACAGCGCGCCGGCCTTGAGCTGGCTGGCATACCCAATGTGCTTGGCCTGGGCGGCGGTTTCCTGCAGCGCCGAGGCCAGGTCGAGGCGGGCGATGCGTGGCCAGCGCTGGCCGGCATGCAGGTGCACAGAGGCTTCGGCGTTGCTGATCGACAGGTCGCAGCGCCCCTCGCGCTCACCCTCGTCACGTTGCTTCTTGCTCTGGTACTGCTGCAGTGCCACCAGCTCGCCTTGCCAGGCCGCTGCCGCGAGCATGCCGACGTTGGCGGCGCTGCCATGCCAGTAGGGCGCGTCAGCGTCACCTTGCAGCTGGTTGAAGCGGTCGATGCAGTCGACCCAGCGCTCCAGCGCCGGGCGCAGGAATTCGAAGTGGGTGTTGTTGATGATCAGGCCTTGCATGCTGGGCGCTCCTTGTCATTGTCATTGAGGTCAGCTAGGTTGATGGCTAAGTGATATCACTGCCATCAGTGTGGCACAAGCCGACGGATCGGCCATTGATCCAGGCCAGATCGGCCCGCGTTCGATTGACGCTCCCGGTGCAACCCTCTAACCTTCGCGGCGTGTTTCAGGTGCCCTGCGAACCGTGGTTTGGCAGGGTGAAACTGGGAAGCCGGTGGGCGCCAGAAGGCGCGATCCCGGCGCTGCCCCCGCAACGGTAAGTGAGTGCAAAACCGCGCAGGGCCACTGGGTGCAAGCACCCGGGAAGGCGCGCAGGCAAGGGCCAGATGCCCGCTCACGAGCCCGGAGACCGGCCTGGAACTGCCAACGGCATCACGGAGGGTGATGCGCAGTGCGATGTGGCCCAGGCCACGGCCCCTGCGTGTTCTCCGTCTGCCCGCCTTTTACCTGTCGCCCGGTTGCGACAGCTGCGGAGAACCCTGATGAGCGAATCCCCCGAACGCGACGAACGCCACCTGGCGCGCATGCAGCGCAAGAAGGCGCTCATCGACGAGCGCATCGCCAACTCCCCCAACGAATGCGGCTTGCTGCTGGTCCTCACCGGCAACGGCAAGGGCAAGAGCAGCTCGGCCTTCGGCATGCTCGCCCGGGCCATGGGGCACGGCATGCAGTGCGGCGTGGTGCAGTTCATCAAGGGCCGCAACAGCACCGGCGAGGAGCTGTTCTTCCGGCGCTTCCCCGAGCAGGTGAGCTACCACGTGATGGGCGAGGGCTTCACCTGGGAAACCCAGGACCGCCAGCGCGACATCGCCGCCGCCGAAGCCGCCTGGGCCGTGTCGCGCCAATTGCTGCAGGACCCATCGATCCAGTTCGTCGTGCTCGATGAGCTGAACATCGCCCTCAAGCATGGCTACCTCGACCTCGACCAGGTGCTCAGCGATATCCAGGCCCGCCCGCCGATGCAGCACGTGATCGTCACTGGCCGTGCGGCCAAGCCCGAGATGGTCGAACTGGCCGATACCGTCACCGAGATGGGCATGCTCAAACATGCGTTCCAGGCTGGTATCCGCGCGCAGAAGGGCGTTGAACTGTGAGTGAAGCACGTCAGTGCCCGGCGGTGCTGATCGCAGCGCCAGCCTCCGGCCAGGGCAAGACCACCGTCACCGCCGCCCTGGCGCGCCTGCACCGCAACCTCGGGCGCAAGGTGCGAGTGTTCAAGTGCGGCCCGGACTTCCTCGACCCGATGATTCTCGAGCGTGCCAGCGGCGCGCCGGTGTACCAGCTGGACCTGTGGATGATCGGTGCCGATGAGAGCCGTCGCCTGCTGTGGGAAGCGGCCGGCGATGCCGACCTGATCCTGATCGAAGGGGTGATGGGGCTGTTCGACGGCACCCCGTCGAGTGCCGACCTTGCGCGCCACTTCGGCGTGCCGGTGCTGGCCGTGATCGACGGCACGGCCATGGCCCAGACCTTCGGCGCCCTGGCCCTGGGCCTGGCGCGCTACCAGCCGGACCTGCCGTTTGCCGGTGTGCTGGCCAACCGCGTAGGCACCTTGCGCCACGCGCAACTGCTCGAAGGCAGCCTGACCGAAGGCCTGCGCTGGTACGGCGGGCTGTCCCGCGAGCGTGGCATCGAGCTGCCCAGCCGCCACCTGGGGCTGGTCCAGGCCAGCGAGCTGAACGACCTGGATGCGCGCCTGGACGCCGCCGCCGAAGCACTCGCCGCCAGTTGCGATGCGGCGTTGCCGCCAGCGGTGAGTTTTGCCGCGCCAGCGCCTGCCGCGCTTTCGACTTCGCTCAAGGGGGTACGCATCGGCGTGGCCCGCGACGAAGCCTTCGCCTTCACCTACGGCGCCAACCTGGAGCTGCTGCGCAACCTTGGCGCGCACCTCGAGTTCTTCTCGCCGCTGCATGACCGCGAATTGCCTGCCGTGGATAGCCTGTACCTGCCCGGCGGCTACCCGGAGCTTCACCACCACGCACTGGCCGCCAACGCGCCGATGCTGGAGGCGATCCGCGCCCACCACGCCCAGGACAAGCCGTTGCTGGCCGAATGCGGCGGCATGCTTTACCTGCTCGATGCCCTGACCGACGTGGCCGGCGAACGCGCCGCGCTGCTCGGCCTGCTGCCGGGCGAGGCGACCATGCAGAAGCGCCTGGCCGCCCTGGCCTTGCAGGCGGTCGAACTGCCCGAAGGCACCCTGCGCGGGCACACCTACCACCACTCGCTGACCAGCACCACGCTGGAACCGATCGCCCGCGGCCTGAGCCCCAACGGCGGCCGTGGCAACGAAGCGGTGTACCGCCAGGGCCGGCTGACCGCCTCCTACGTGCATTTCTACTTCCCCTCCAACCCCGACGCGGCGGCGGCGCTGCTGCGACCATGAGCGAGCACGCCTACAGCGACGCCGAGCGCGCAGCCGTCTACCGGGCCATCGGTGAGCGCCGCGACATGCGCCATTTCGCCGGTGGCGAGGTGGCGCCTGAGCTGCTCGGGCGCCTGCTGGCCGCCGCGCACCAGGCGCCGAGCGTCGGCCTGATGCAGCCGTGGCGTTTCATCCGCATCACCCGAACCGAGCTGCGCACGCGCATCCAGGCGCTGGTGGAGGACGAGCGGGTACGCACCGCCGACGCCTTGAACGAGCGCTCCGATGAATTCATGAAGCTCAAGGTCGAGGGCATCAACGACTGCGCCGAACTGTGGGTGGCGGCGTTGATGGACAACCGCGAGCCGCACATCTTCGGCCGCCGCACCCTGCCGGAAATGGACCTGGCTTCGCTGGCCTGTGCCATCCAGAACCTCTGGCTGGCGGCGCGTGCCGAGGGCCTGGGCATGGGCTGGGTGTCGCTGTTCGAGCCACAGGCCCTGGCCGAGCTGCTGGGCATGCCCGCCGGGGCCAAACCGGTGGCGGTGCTGTGCCTGGGCCCGGTGACCGAGTTCTACCCGGCGCCGATGCTGGTGCTGGAAAACTGGGCCGAACAACGGCCCCTGAGCGAAATGCTGTACGAGAACCATTGGGGAGACCGGCCATGAGCGTGGCCTTGCTGACTGTCGCGGGCGTGGCCCTGGACGCCTTGCTCGGCGAGCCGCAACGCCGGCACCCGTTGGTGGGCTTCGGCAACCTGGCGGCGAACCTGGAGCGGCGCCTGAATGCCGGTGGCCGTGGCTGGCGCAGCCATGGTGTCAGCGCCTGGTTCCTTGCCGTGGTGCCCCTGACCCTGCTGGCGCTGATGCTGTCCTGGCTGCCGTACGTTGGCTGGCTCGTCGATGTGCTGGCGCTGTACTGCGCGCTGGGCTTGCGCAGCCTCGGCGAGCATGTGCTGCCGGTGGCCCAGGCCCTGCGCCAGGGTGACCTGGACGAAGCGCGGCGCCGGGTTGGTTACCTGGTCAGCCGCGAAACCCGCGAGCTGGACGAGCCCGCCGTCGCCCGCGCAGCCACCGAATCCGTGCTGGAGAACGGCAGCGATGCCGTGTTCGCCGCGCTGTTCTGGTTTGCCGTGGCCGGTGCGCCGGGGGTGGTGCTGTATCGCCTGAGCAATACCCTCGATGCCATGTGGGGGTATCGCAACGAACGCTTCGAACGCTTTGGCTGGTGCGCGGCGCGCATCGACGACGTGCTCAACTACATTCCCGCGCGCCTGGTGGCGCTGACCTACGCCGTGCTCGGCAAGACCCGCCTGGCGCTGCGCTGCTGGCGCCAGCAGGGGCCGCTGTGGGACAGCCCCAACGCCGGCCCGGTGATGGCCGCCGGCGCTGGTGCGCTGGGTGTGGAGCTCGGAGGGCCTGCGGTGTACCACGGCGAGCTGCACGAGCGGCCGCGCCTGGGCGAGGGGCCGATGGCCGACGCCGGCGCCATCGAGCGCGGCTGGAGCCTGGTGCAACGCGGGGTGTGGCTATGGTTGCTGGTGATCTGCCTGGGGAGTTACCTGAATGCTTGAGCACGGTGGCCGCCTGCTGCGGGCGGTGGCGCAATACGCAATTGCCCGCGAGCGTTGGCTCGACCTGTCCAGCGGCATCGCGCCCTGGCCCTATGCCGTGCCGTCGATTCCCCAGGAGGCCTGGGCGCGACTGCCGGAAACCGAAGACGGCCTGGAGCAGGCGGCGCGGACCTACTATCACGCCGATCTGTTGCTGGCCGTGGCCGGTTCCCAGGCGGCGATCCAGGCCCTGCCGCAGCTGCGCGCGCCTGGCCGGGTCGGGGTGTTGACACCCTGTTATGCCGAACATCCACACGCCTGGCAGCGTGCCGGGCACAGGCTGGTCGAACTGGCTGACGAGCAGGTCGATGAGGCCATCGACAGCCTCGACGTGCTGGTGCTGGTCAACCCCAACAACCCCACCGGCAGGCTGATCCCCCGTGAGCGTCTGCTGGCCTGGCATGCCCGGCTGGCAGAGCGCGGCGGCTGGCTGGTGGTCGACGAAGCGTTCATCGACAACACTCCGGGGCTCAGCCTGTGCGGCCATGTCGTCGATAGGCCTGGGCTGATCGTGTTGCGCTCGTTCGGCAAGTTCTTCGGCCTGGCGGGGGTGCGGTTGGGCTTCGTGATGGCGCAGCCGGCACTGCTGCAGGCGCTGGCCGAGCTGCTGGGGCCGTGGACGGTGAGCGGCCCGACCCGAGTGCTGGGCAAGGTGTGCCTGGCCGATGAACTGGCCCACCTGATGCAGATCGACCGCTGCGCCAAGGCCCGCGCGCGGCTGGTGGCGCTGCTCGGCGAAGCCGGCCTGGCGCCGACGGGGGGCTGCGACCTGTTCCAGTACGTGGCCACCGAGCGTGCTGCGCAATTACATGAATTCCTCGCCCGGCGCGGCATCCTCGTGCGCCTGTTCGAGCAACCGGCGGCGCTGCGCTTCGGCCTGCCGGCCAATGCGGCGCAGGAGCAGCGCCTGCGCGCGGCGCTACTGGATTATCAAAAGGAATCGGCATGACCACCCTGATGGTGCAAGGCACCACTTCCGATGCCGGCAAAAGCACGCTGGTCACCGCCCTGTGCCGCTGGCTGCTGCGCCAAGGCGTTGCCGTGGTGCCGTTCAAACCGCAGAACATGGCGCTCAATAGCGCAGTGACCGCCGACGGTGGCGAAATCGGCCGCGCCCAGGCGGTGCAGGCCCAAGCCTGCCGGCTGGCGCCGCACACCGACATGAACCCGGTGCTGCTCAAGCCCAACAGCGACACCGGTGCCCAGGTAATCATCCATGGGCGTGCTGTCACCAGCATGAACGCCGTGGCTTACCATGGCTATAAAGCCATTGCCATGCAGGCGGTGCTGGCCTCCCATGAGCGGCTTGAACAGGCCTATCACGTGGTGATGGTCGAAGGCGCAGGCTCGCCTGCCGAGATCAACCTGCGCGCCGGCGACATCGCCAACATGGGCTTTGCCGAAGCGGTCGACTGCCCGGTGATCCTGGTGGCCGATATCAACCGTGGCGGGGTGTTCGCTCACCTGGTGGGCACCCTGGAACTGCTCTCGCCGAGCGAGCAGGCGCGGGTCAAAGGCTTCGTCATCAACCGCTTCCGTGGCGATATCGCCTTGCTGCAACCGGGCCTGGACTGGCTGGAGCAGCGCACCGGCAAGCCGGTGCTTGGCGTGTTGCCCTTCGTCACCGACCTGCACCTGGAGGCCGAGGACGGCATCGACGTGCGCCAGGCGGCCAAGGGCGAACGGCTGCTCAAGGTGATAGTCCCGGTGCTGCCGCGCATCAGCAACCACACCGATTTCGACCCGCTGCGCCTGCACCCGCAGGTCGACCTGCAATTCATCGGCCCGGGCCAGCCGATCCCGCCCGCCGACCTGATCATCCTGCCCGGCTCCAAGAGCGTGCGCGGCGACCTCGCGCAGTTGCGCGCGCGTGGCTGGGACACGGCCATCGCCCGGCACTTGCGCTACGGCGGCAAGCTGATCGGCATTTGCGGAGGTTTGCAGATGCTGGGCCGCGAAGTGCACGACCCGCTCGGGCTGGAAGGCCCGGCCGGCGCCAGTGCCGGGCTTGGCCTGCTGGACTACGAGACGGTGCTTGAGGCCGAGAAGCAACTGCGCAACGTCAGCGGCACACTGGCGTTGGAGCAGTCACCGATAGCGGGCTACGAAATTCATGCCGGTGTCACCCGTGGCCCGGCCCTGGAGTATCCGGCCGTACAGTTGCAAGACGGCCGCAGCGACGGTGCCATCAGCGCCGACGGGCAGATTCTCGCCACCTATCTGCACGGCCTGTTCGAAGGCAGCCAATCGTGCGCGGCACTGCTGCGTTGGGCCGGGCTCGCCGATGTGCAGGCCATCGACTACGAGGCCCTGCGCGAGCGCGATATCGAGCGCCTGGCCGACCTGGTCGAGCAGCACCTGGACACCGCGCACCTGCGCCAGCTGTGTGGAATCACTGCCCATGCGTAACCTGATCCTCGGCGGCGCCCGCTCGGGCAAGAGCCGCCTGGCCGAGCAACTGGCCAGCAGCAGCGGCCTGCCGGTGACCTACATCGCCACCAGCGAGCCGTTGGATGGCGAGATGAACGAACGGGTACGCCTGCACCGCGAACGCCGCCCGGCCGACTGGGGGCTGATCGAAGAGCCCCTGGCCCTGGCCAAGGTGCTGTGTGCCGAAGCCGGAGCAGGGCGTTGCCTGCTGGTGGACTGCCTGACGCTGTGGCTGACCAACCTGCTGATGCTCGACGACGAGCAACGCCTGGTGCAGGAGCGCGATGCGCTGCTGGCGTGCCTTGAGCAGTTGCCGGGCACGATCATCCTGGTCAGCAACGAAACCGGCCTGGGCGTGGTGCCCATGGGCGAACTGACCCGTCGCTATGTCGACCACGCAGGGCTGTTGCACCAGGCCGTGGCCGAGCGCTGCCAGCGCGTGGTACTGACCGTGGCCGGACTCCCTCTCATGCTCAAAGGACCCGCTCTATGACCCAGATGTGGTGGCGTGATGCCTGCCAAACCCTCGACACCGCCGCCATGGACCAGGCCCGCGCCCGTCAGCAGCAACTGACCAAGCCCGCCGGTTCCCTCGGCCAGCTCGAAGGCCTGGCGATCCACCTGGCCGCCTTGCAGGGGCGCGAGCGGCCCAGCGTGGACAAGGTCGCGATCAGCATTTTCGCCGGCGACCACGGTGTGGTGGAGGAGGGCATCTCCGCCTACCCGCAAGCGGTGACCGGGCAGATGCTGCGCAACTTCGTCGGCGGCGGCGCGGCAATCAGCGTGCTGGCCCGCCAGCTGGACGCACGCCTTGAGGTGGTCGACCTCGGCACCATCGATCCATCCCTGGAGCTGCCCGGCGTGCATCACCTGCGCCTGGGCGCGGGCACGGCCAACTTCGCCCGCCAGCCGGCGATGAGCGAGACCCAGCTGGCCGCAGCCCTGCAGGCCGGTCGCGACAGCGCCCTGCGTGCAGTCGAGGACGGCGCCCAGCTGTTCATCGGCGGCGAGATGGGCATTGGCAACACCACGGCGGCCGCGGCCCTGGCCAGCACCTTGCTGAGCTGCCCGGCGCGTGAACTGAGCGGGCCGGGCACTGGCCTGGACAGCGCCGGTGTGCGGCACAAGGCCGAGGTGATCGAGGCGGCGCTGGTGCTGCACGGGTTGCGCGCCGACCAACCGCTGCAGGCCCTGGCCTGTGTCGGTGGTTTCGAGATCGCCGCGCTGGCCGGCGCTTACCTGGCCTGTGCCCAGCACGGCGTGGCGGTGTTGGTCGATGGCTTCATCTGCAGCGTCGCCGCCCTGGTGGCGGTGCGCTTGAACCCGCTGTGCCGCCCTTGGCTGCTGTTCGCCCACCAGGGCGCCGAGCCGGGCCACAAGACACTGCTGGCCGCGTTGCAGGCCGAGCCACTGCTGGCCCTGGGCCTGCGCCTGGGTGAAGGCAGCGGTGCGGCGCTGGCTGTGCCGCTGTTGCGCCTGGCCTGTGCCCTGCACGGGCAAATGGCGACCTTCGCCGAGGCTGCGGTGGCGGATCGCCCGGCATGATCCTCGACCTGCTGCGCCACGGCGAGACCGAACTGGGTGGCGGCCTGCGCGGCAGCCTGGACGATGCACTGACCGCCACCGGCTGGGCGCAGATGCGTCAGGCCGTGGCCCAGGCTGGCCCATGGGACATCGTGGTCAGCTCACCGCTGCAACGCTGCGCGCTGTTCGCCGACGAGCTGGGTGCGCGGCTGGGCTTGCCGGTGCAGCGCGAGGCGGATGTGCGCGAGCTGCACTTTGGCGACTGGGAAGGGCGCAGCGCGGCGCAGATCATGCTGACCGAAGCCGATGCCCTGGGCCTGTTCTGGAACGACCCCTACGCCTTCACGCCGCCGGCCGGCGAGCCGGTGCTGGCGTTTGCCGGGCGGGTTGTGGCAGCGGTCGAGCGCCTGGCCCGCGAGCATGCCGGCAAGCGCGTGCTGCTGGTCACCCACGGCGGGGTGATGCGCCTGTTGCTGGCCAGGGCGCGTGGTTTGCCTCGTGAGCAGCTGCTGCAAGTCGAAGTTGGCCATGGCGCGTTGATGCGCCTTGAGGTCAGCCTTGACGGCCATCTGAGCGAGGTTGGCTGAGATGCTGCCGTTCTGGATTGCCCTGCAGTTTCTCAGCAGCCTGCCGGTAAGCCTGCCAGGTATGCCGACGCCTGCGCAGATGGGCCGTTCGCTGCTGTTCTATCCCGTGGTCGGCTTGCTGTTCGGCCTGCTGCTGTGGCTGGCCAGCCATTTGATGCAGGGTGTGGCTGCGCCCTTGCAGGCGGCGCTGTTGCTGGCATTGTGGGTGCTGCTCAGCGGCGCTCTGCACCTCGACGGCCTGGCCGACAGCGCCGATGCCTGGCTGGGCGGCTTCGGCGATCGCGAGCGCACCCTGCAGATCATGAAGGACCCGCGTAGCGGGCCGATTGCGGTGGTCACCCTGGTGCTGCTGCTGCTGCTCAAATTCTGCGCGCTGTGGGTGCTGGTAGAGCACGGGGCCGGCGGCGTGCTGGTGTTGGCGCCGGTGGTTGGGCGGGCGGCCATGCTCGGGTTGTTCCTGAGTACACCTTATGTGCGGGCAGGCGGGCTGGGGGCGGCGTTGGCCGAGCACTTGCCGCGCCAGACCGCAGGATGGGTGCTGCTGGGGTGTGCGCTGGCAAGCGTAGTGCTTGGCGGCTGGGCGGTGTTCTGGCTGCTTGGGCTGGCGTTGTTGGTGTTTGCCGGGCTGCGCCGGTTGATGTGCAAGCGGCTGGGCGGTACTACCGGAGACACCGCAGGCGCGGTGCTGGAACTGCTGGATTTGACGGTGGTGGTTGGGCTGGCGGTAATGGCCGGCTGATTGGTCGGTTGTCAGCGCAGGCCTCATCGCGGAGCAAGCCCGCTCCCACAATGCGGGAGCGGGCTTGCCCCGCGATGAGGCCATGAGTTTTGAAATTTCTTGCAACATCCATATTGCGGGTATATACACGTATCCATGCTGACCAGTGAATGCATCTGTACCCATCTGCGTCGCGCCGCCCGTGGGGTGAGCCGGCATTACGACGAGGCCCTTGCCGGCTTCGGCATCAATGTCGCCCAGTTTTCCCTGCTGCGCCATGTGCAGCGGCTCGACCGGCCGAGCATCACCAGCCTGGCCGAGGCCATGGGCCTTGAGCGCAGCACCTTGGGCCGCAACCTGCGGGTGCTGGAGGCCGACGGGCTGGTGCGACTGGCCGACGGCGACGACCAACGCAACCGGCTGGTGCTGTTGAGCGAGGCGGGCAAGGCGCGGCTTGAAGCGGCGCACCCGGCCTGGCAGCAGGCCCAACAGCAACTGGTGGAACAACTGGGCGAAGGCCAGCGCGACGAGCTGGTGCGCCTGCTGGAGCGGCTGGCTTGATCCATTACGACCATAAGCGGGTATATACCCGCATAAACCTTGAGATGTGCTGGAGACAACGACAATGACTTCCGTGTGGCGAACCAGCGGTTGGGTGCTTCTGGGGGCGGCGCTGATCCTGGCGCTGTCATTGGGTGTGCGGCATGGCTTCGGCCTGTTCCTGGCACCGATGAGCGCCGATTTCGGCTGGGGCCGCGAGGTGTTCGCCTTCGCCATCGCCCTGCAGAACCTGATCTGGGGCCTGGCCCAGCCGTTCTCCGGCGCGCTGGCCGACCGGCTGGGCGCGGCGAAGGTGGTGATCATCGGCGGCATCCTGTACGCCACGGGGCTGGTGCTGATGGGCATGGCCGACTCGATCTGGTCGCTGTCGCTCAGTGCCGGCCTGTTGATCGGCATCGGGCTGTCAGGCACATCGTTCTCGGTGATTCTCGGCGTGGTCGGCCGTGCCGTGCCGCCGGAAAAGCGCAGCATGGCCATGGGCATCGCCAGCGCGGCGGGTTCGTTCGGGCAGTTCGCCATGCTGCCTGGCACCCTCGGCCTGATCCAGTGGCTGGGCTGGTCGGCGGCGCTGCTGGTGCTGGGCCTGATGGTGGCGCTGATCGTGCCGTTGGTGGGCCTGTTGCGCGACAACCCGATGCCTGCCCATGGCGCCGATCAGAGCCTCGGCCAGGCGTTGCGCGAGGCCTGCTCGCATTCGGGCTTCTGGTTGCTCGCCCTGGGCTTCTTCGTTTGCGGCTTCCAGGTGGTGTTCATTGGTGTGCACCTGCCGGCCTACCTGGTCGACCAGCACCTGCCGGCGATTACCGGTACCACGGTGCTGGCGCTGGTCGGGCTGTTCAACATCGTCGGTACCTACACCGCCGGCTGGCTGGGCGGGCGCATGTCCAAGCCGCGCCTGCTGACCGCGTTGTACTTGCTGCGGGCAGTGGTGATCGTGCTGTTCCTGTGGGCGCCGGTGACCCAGGTCAGCGCCTACCTGTTCGGCATCGCCATGGGCTTGCTGTGGCTGTCGACGGTGCCGTTGACCAATGGCACCGTGGCCACGCTGTTCGGTGTGCGCAACCTGTCCATGCTCGGCGGCATCGTGTTCCTGTTCCATCAGTTGGGGGCGTTCCTGGGTGGCTGGCTGGGCGGTGTGGTGTATGACCAGACCGGCAGCTACGACCTGGTCTGGCAGATCTCGATCCTGCTCAGCCTGCTGGCCGCCGCACTCAACTGGCCGGTGCGCGAGCGCCCGGTAGCCCGCTTGCAGGCGCAGGCGGCATGAACCGCCTGCTGGGGCGCGGCCTGCTGGCGCTTGCCGTCGTGTTGCTGCTGGCGCTGGCCTGGTGGGGCTGGCACCAGGGCGGGCTGGCGTTGCTGCAACTGGGCATGAGCCTGTGTTAGGCGCTACCCTGCAAGAAGCATTTTCCTGCAGGAGCACCCTTTGATGCATGCACGCTGGCTGACCTTACCCCTGCTGGCCCTGGCCGCAGCCACTTCGAGCTGGGCCGCGGATTGCCCGAAGCTGCTGCAGGGCAACCTGCCCGAACTGCGTGGCAAGGAGCAGATCGACCTGTGCCAGCGCTTTGCCGGCAAGCCGCTGGTGGTGATCAATACCGCCAGCTATTGCGGCTTCGCCCCGCAGTTCGAAGGGCTGGAGACGACCTACAAGGCCTACCACGGCCAGGGGCTTGAGATGCTGGGCGTGCCGTCCAACGACTTCAAGCAGGAAGACGCCGACAGCGAGAAGACCGCCAAGGTCTGCTACGCCAACTACGGCGTGACCTTCACCATGACCAAGACCCAGCCGGTACGGGGCAAGGATGCGATCCCGCTGTTCGTCGAGCTGGCGCGCCAGAGCAGCGCGCCGAAGTGGAACTTCTACAAGTACGTGGTGGACCGCAAGGGCAAGGTCATCGGCAATTTCTCCAGCCTGACCAAGCCGGATGATCCGGCGTTTACTGCGGCGATCGAGAAGGCGATTGCTTCGCAGCCGTGAGCTGACCTCAACGAGCGTGCACCGTCAGCGCCACCAGGCGCACGACCAGTGGCCGCACCATCAGCACACAAACAAAGGCCACCGGCATCGCCAGCTGGTAGGCCTTGAGCACCTTGCCCAGGTAATCGTCATCCACTCCGGCGGTGGCTGCGGTGATCACGAAGCACATCAGCATGGCCATGATCCCCGACATGAAAAAAGCAAAGACATAGGGTGTCGCACCTGGGTGCAGCTTGCGTCGGTTGCGCAGGGTAAGAGGCTCGTTCATGGCTATTCCTGTTCCAAAGGTGAGGGCGCAGGTTAGCAATGGCTGCCCTAGCGCCTGTAGACCTTGCCCAGTGTGTTCTTTATAAAGAGATTCTTACGAATCCGAAGGGCACGACATGGACCTGCTCAACGCCATCCGCAGTTTCATCAAGGTGGTCGAGGCCGGCAGCATTGCCGGGGGCGCCCGCGTGCTGGGGCTTAGCCCGGCAGCCGTCAGCCAGAACCTGGCGCGCCTGGAGGCTCACCTGCAGGTCCGCCTGCTGTCGCGTACCACCCGCAGTATGGCGCTTACACCGGCAGGCAGCCTGTACTACGCACGGGTGAGCCATATCGAGCGTGACCTGGCCCTGGCCGAGCAAGCCGTGACCACCCCCGACAGCGAACCCCAGGGCAGGTTGTGCATTGCCTCGAGTTCGGCCTTCGGTCGGCATGTGCTGGCGCCGCTGATCCCGGCGTTCGCCGCGCGCTATCCGCAGCTTTCGATAGAGTTGGTGATGACTGACCGCAAGGTCAATCATGCCCGCGAGGACGTCGACGTCAGCCTGCGCATCACCCCGCAGCTTGAAGATCATCTGCTGGCCCGGCATATCGCGCGCATCCCCTTCATCTGTTGTGCCTCGCCCGGTTACCTGGCCGCCAACGGCTGGCCGGCTACGCCCGAGGCGCTGCGCGAACATCGCTGCCTGGTGTTCCGCTACCCGGTGGACGGGCGCTTCCTGCCTTGGGGGTTCATGCGCGATGGCTTGCGTTTCGAGGCCCAGTTCGGGCCGGTGCTGATCAGCGACGACATCGATGCCCTGACCCAGATGGCACTGAACGATGGCGGTATCACCCGCCTGGCCGAGTTCATCACGCGCCCGCACCTGGATGCCGGGCGGCTGGTGCCCTTGTTCGAGTTCAGCGACGACACCCAGGCCTATGCCCAGACCGAGCCGATGGATGTCTACCTGTGCCTGGCGGACCGCCATGCCATGACCACCAAGGTGCGTGCGTTCATGACGTATCTGCAGGACTGTCTGGGCGACAGCTGGCCCGTGCAGGCATGAAAAAACCGCCACGAGGGCGGTGTTTTCATGCTGCGGCAGTGGCTCAGAAGCGGTAGGTGAGGGAAGCACCGATACCGTGGGCACTGTTCTCGTACTTGGCCTGGTAGCTGCCCTTGGTCGAGCTCGCCAGGTTGACCTTGGTGTCTTCCTCCCACAGGTAGGAGTAAGCCACGTCGATGGTCATGTCGTCGGTCGGGCTGTAGCCGGCGCCCAGGCTGAAGATCTTGCGATCGCCAGTGGGGATGCGCGGCGAACGGTCGTGGTTGTTGGTCGGCGACTGGTCCATGGAGAAGCCAGTGCGCAGGGTCCACTCCTTGTTCACCTTGTAGGCCGCACCGATGGCGCCAGCCCAGGTGTCATGCCAGTTCTGCTCCTCGGTGATGGTGCCCAGCCCGCGCCCGATCGGGTTGGCGGCAACTTGTGCCGGCAGCTCGTTGGTGACGGTGATGTCTTTCAGGCGGCTCCAGCGGGTGAAGGTGGTGCCTGCGTACAGGGTCCACTGGTCATCCAGCTCGTGAGTGATCGAGAAGTCGGCCGACTCCGGCGTCTTGATCTTCAGTTCGGCGTCGAACTTGCTGCCACTGAACGGGCCGAGGAACGCGTTGTTGACCTTGGTATCGCCTTCGAGCTTGTAGTCGACCATCGAGTGGTAGGTCAGGCCGATGCGGGTACGGTCGGTGGCCTGGATCATGATGCCGATGTTGTAGCCGACGGCGGTGTCGTCACCCTTGATCTTCACTTCGCCGTCGTTGCGGCCAGGGGTGAGCGGGTTGACGGTGTTCGAGCCCAGTTCGCCCTTGATGCGGTTGATGGTCGGACCGAAGCCGATCGACACCTTGTCGTTGAAGGCATAGCTGACGGTGGGCTGGAAGGTCACCACTTCGACGTGGCTCTTCTTGCCCCAGTAGCGTGCGGCGTCGCCGCTGCCGTAGTCGGTAACCAGGCCGAACGGTACATACACACCGAAACCGACGCTCCAGTTATCGTCGATCGGCTTGACGTAGTAGCCCATCGGCACGCCGACGACCGGGACCATGTCACCATCGGTTTCCCCCCCGAGGTTGCTGCCACGGCCGGAAATGTCGGATTTTGCAAAGATGGCTGCGCCACCCACGGTAATTTGTTCGCGCTTGAGGCGCGCCATGCCCGCCGGGTTGCCGTACACGGTGCTGGCATCTTCGGCAGAAGAAGAACGACCCGCGAAACCTGTCCCCATGCCGCTGACACTTTGTTCGTTCAGCGCGAAACCGCTGGCGAGCAAGTGGCTGGAAGCGAGGGCAACGGCAATACCGAGGGAGGTTTTGAGCATTGCTTTTTTCATTATTAGAAACTCCTTGGGATCTCCGGGGCGGAAAGCTACCAACAAATCTCGCTCCACGCTATAGGCTGTAACGCAGGAGATAGAGCGGTTTTGTAGGACAATCCGACCAAAATTCCTTTTTTCCGGGGTGTATACGAGAACGACTCTCAGAACGGTTCTGTCGCAACGGGTTCGATGCAGTGCTGCCAGGCCCTGGTGAAGTCGCGCAAGCGGCCCTGGGGGTTGAAGGTCTGGCGCCAGATACGCGCCAGCCCCAGCAGGTCGTCGGCGGCGGGGAGCGGGGTGGCCTGTTCCTCGATGAGCATCCAGGCAATGGCGGTGGCGTAACGCAGGTTGACCGTGAGTTCCAGGTGCGGCCCGCCGAGGAAGGCGTGCTGGCTGGCCAGGCCACGGACCAGGCTGGCCAGTTCCGGGTCGCGGGCGAGGAACTGGTCCCACAGGCAGCGGTGGCGGTGCTCGGCAATGCGGTACAGGCCGTGGCCGCGTCGGTCGTGCAAGGCGGAGCCCAGTGCCGACTGGCTGGCGGCAACGCCCAGTAACAATGCTTCGGCGCTTTCGCAGTGGCGGTTAAGGTAGATCAGCGTTGGCCGGATCACGTATCGAATCAACTCGTTCGCAGCGATGCCCATGGTGCCCTCGAACAGATCAGGACCGACGGGCGCTGGAGCTTGGCAGCTGGTGAGTGGTCAGGCCCGTCGGAAGCGACCACGGCCGCTCGAGTTGAAGTGTAGTGTGATAAGCATGGTGTAAAGGGCTGTTTTTAAATCGATTGCTGCCTGAGGTTGCGGGGCATATACCCGCTGGCAATTAAGCCAAGAACCGTCAGGCAGCTTGCGTGGGCATGGCATGGATTCATGGCATGAATCGCGCGCCATTCATTCATGCAACCAGCGACTGGCGGGTGCGCTCGATCACTGCCTGCAAGGGCTCGGCGCGGGTGTACTGGTCTGGGTACAGGCGCTCGGAGTGGCAAGCGACGCCGTACTCGTCGACCAGAGTGAAGCTGAAGCTACCCTTGCGGGGCGCGACGATCAGGCACTTCAGTGGAGCGAAGGCTTTGGAGAGGGTGCCAGCGGCAACCTGAATTTGATGATGGTTACTCATAATTGTTGGATGTTCCTGCGTAAGACACGGGGTTTGATCCGTGCACAATAGAAACGTTCCAGTGACGTCTTTATTAAGGAGACGCAGAACCTGACTGGAACAGGGCAGCCAGAGTGGCGCAAGCAAAGGTGGGCGCTGGGCTGACTGGTAGGTACGACAAAAGGCAGGCAGCACACCGGGGCCAGGGTTCAAGGCACCGGGGAAGATCCTGATCAATCTGAGACGTGATTCGTGCTTGAGCAGCGTTGGCTGCCAAGTGGATCATCGAATGGGCCGGTCCTGATGGGGCATTGCCTGCTCGTTGTCGAGGGGTATGCGAGGACTGAGTGGCCGGAATTGACTTTCAGCTGGGTACTAACAGGGCGCACCCTACACGAATGTTCGAGGGGTGGCAAGCATCCAGTTGTTTTCAGCGAAGCCGGCCATTATGTCGATTCTTGTCGGTGCTGGGAAGAGGGGAACTGCCCCGTCAAATACCGGGATGGCCTGTTTTCGAGCACGCCCATGCCGTTTGATGGTGCACTTGTACACATTTGAGACAGTGGCTGTTAGCCGCGTGCAACAAGCTGCAAAGGCTTCGCCAATGACTTGACTGCGAGCTTAAGTCAATGAAAAAAAACACTAATTTTTACTGGTGAAAAAATCGACAGTTTGACTGTAAGCCCCGGTTCATAGGGGTTTGCGGGCTTCGCGATGGGGTTGTCCACCGAGTTATCCACAGCTTCTGTGGATTGTCCCGAGCACTTGCTCTAGCACGGGCGTGCCAGCTGTTTCAGCAAGTGTCCGACAATCGGGGTGATGCTGCGGGGGTGGAGATAGGCCTCGCAAAAACGTCAAGAAAAAAACATGAAAAAAAATCGATATTGGCCAAAAGTCTGCCGGGCCGTGGCGAAAAAAAAAGAGTAGAGTGGCGCGCCTCTTGAGTCACCTACGCTGTCGGTCATGAAGTTTCGCGGTAAACACCTCGCCGGTCCGGATGCATCGCTGCCCCCCAAAAAACACTTTTCCCTGAAAGTTGCCTTGTGGCTGCTCGACAGCCCGCGCCTGGGCGACAAACCCAGCGTCAAGCACCTGGCCGGGCGTATGCTCAAACAGCCGGCCCGCCAGGGCGTGGTGGTGGCCCAGAGCCGCCTGGGGCAGATGCTGTGCCGCGACTGTGGCAACGCCCGCGACCGGCGCATCGGCCACGACCTGCTGCGCCAGGCAGCACGTGCCGGTGATCGCCGCGCACAGCTGGAATACGGGCGTGCATGCCAGGCTCAGGAGCCCGAGCAGGCGCGTTACTGGCTGGAGCTGGCGGCGGGGCAGGGCTCTCAGGAGGCGCGAAGGTTGTTGCGCCAGTGGTGCGACAGCTAATCGCGGGGCAAGCCCGCTCCCACGCTGCGATGAGGCCTCGCAGGCAACCTGCCCACGCTGCTGATAAGCTGCGCAGCATTCGCAAATGATCGTTCGGGGTAAGCATGGCAGTGGATCTGGCCAGCATTCTGCTGGGGTTGGTGGCGGGTGCCTTGCCCTGCCTGGGATGGGTCATTCAGGTGCAGCGCCGCCAGGGTGCCCGGGACGCTGAGCGGACCTTGCTCGAAGAGCGCCTGAGCAGTGCTCAGCTGGCCCAGGAAGGCCTGCAGGCTCAGCTCGACGCCGGCCGTGACGAGATCAGCGACCTGAGCGAAGCCAACACCGTCAAGCAGGCCCAGTTGGCCGCCCAGGGGCGCGAACTGGAGCTGTTGCAGATCGACCGCGACAACGCCCGCGACGCCGCCCACGCCTGGAGCCTGGAGCGTGCCAACCGTGAAGCCGAGCTGCGCCGTTTCGAAGCGCAGGCGGCTCGCCTGGAGGCCGAGTTGCGTGAGCAGCAGGAAAGCCACCAGCAGCGCCTGGAAGACCTGCAGCAAGCGCGTGACACCCTGCGCGCCCAGTTCGCCGAAATGGCCACTAAGATCTTCGACGAGCGCGAGCAGCGCTTCGCCCAGACCAGCCAGCAGCAGATGGGCCAGTTGCTCGACCCGCTCAAGGAGCGTATCCAGGCCTTCGAAAAACGCGTCGAGGAAAGCTACCAGCAGGAGGCCCGCGAGCGCTTCTCGCTGGGCAAGGAGCTCGAGCGCCTGCAGCAGCTCAACCTGCGCCTGTCCGACGAAGCCACCAACCTCACCCAGGCGCTCAAGGGCCAGAAAACCCAGGGCAACTGGGGCGAGCTGATCCTCGAGCGGGTGCTGGAGCACGCGGGCCTGGAGAAGGGTCGCGAATACCAGACCCAGGTCAGCCTCAAGAGCTCCGATGGCGAGCGTTTCCAGCCCGACGTGCTGATCATGCTGCCGGGCGACAAGCAGGTGGTGGTCGATGCCAAGGTCAGCCTTACCGCCTACCAGCAGTTCGTCAGCCACAACGACGAAGCCGCGCTCAAGCAGCATGTGCTGTCGCTGCGCAACCACGTCAAAGGCCTGTCGAGCAAGGATTACAACCGCCTCGACGGCTTGCACAGCCTCGATTTCGTGCTGCTGTTCGTGCCGATCGAGGCGGCGTTCTCGGCGGCGCTGCAGGCCGAGCCGAACCTGTTCCAGGAAGCCTTCGACCGGCAGATCGTGATCGTCAGCCCAACCACCCTGCTGGCCACCCTGCGGGTGATCGATAGCCTGTGGAAGCAAGAACGGCAAACCCAGAACGCCCGCGAGATCGCCGAGCGCGCCGGCTGGCTGTACGACAAGTTCGTGCTGTTCATCCAGGACCTGGACGAACTCGGCACCCGCCTGCAACAGGTCGACAAGGCCTACGCCGCCGCGCGCAACAAGCTCTGTGAAGGACGCGGCAACCTGGTCAGCCGCAGCGAGCAGCTCAAGCTGCTCGGCGCCCGGGCCAGCAAGAGCCTGCCGGCCGACTTGATCGAGCGCGCCCTGAGCGACGAAGCCGTTACTGAACCAGGCTCAGATGCCGATTGAGCAGGGCGCGCAGCGCGGCGGGCTTGACCGGTTTTGCCAGGTAGTCCAGGCCGGCGGCGTGGACCATGGCGATGGTCTCGTTGCGCCCGTCGGCACTGATCACCACCCCCGGTACCGGCTCGCCCAGGCGCGCCCGTAGCCAGCCCATCAGCCCGGTGCCGGTCTCGCCATCGTCCAGGTGGTAGTCCACCAGCGCCAGATGCGGGCGCAGCCCCTTGCTCAGCAGCGCCTCGCATTCGGCCTGGTTGCGGGCAGTCCACACCTGGCAGCCCCAGCGGCTGAGCAAGCTGTTCATGCCGATCAGGATGCTGTCTTCGTTGTCCACGCACAGCACCTGCAGCCCGGCCAGGGGTTGGCCTGGCTGCTCCATGGGGGCCGGCGCCGCCGGTGCGGCGCTGCGGGCAACCGGCACGCTGACACGGAACACGCTGCCCTTGCCCGGCCAGGAGCGCACTTCCAGCTGATGGCCAAGTACCCGGCACAAGCCGTCGGCAATCGCCAGGCCCAGGCCCAGGCCTTTTTCGGCGCGGGTCTGGTGGCTGTCCAGACGTTTGAATTCCTGGAAGATCACCGCCAGCTTGTCGTCGGCGATGCCCGGGCCGCGGTCCCACACTTCCAGCCACAGCCGCTCGCCCTGGCGCCGCACGCCCAGCAGTATCGGGCCCTTGCCATAGCGCAGGGCATTGGTGAGGAAGTTCTGCAGTACCCGGCGCAGCAGCTTCATGTCGCTGTCCACCCGCAGGCGGCTGCCGCGCAGGCGGAACGCCAGGCCTTTTTCGGCGGCCAGCAGCTTGAACTCGGCACCGAGGGTGTCGAACAGCTCATTGAGGGCAAAAGCTTTGACGTCGGGGGTGACCTTGCCGTTTTCCAGGCGCGAGATGTCCAGCAGGTCGCTGATCAGCTCTTCGGCCGAGCGCAGCGAGCTGTCCATGTGCTGCACCAGCTGGCGGGCTTCGTCGTTCATGCCCTCGGCTTGCTGCGACAGCGCGGCGGAGAACAGCCGCGCGGCATTCAGCGGCTGCATCAGGTCGTGGCTGACGGCCGCGAGGAAGCGGGTCTTGGACTGGCTGACGGCCTCGGCGTGGCTCTTGGCCTCGGTGAGCGCCTGGTTGAGCTGCGACAGCTCGTGGGTGCGCTCGGCCACCCGCTGCTCCAGACCTTCGTTGGAGTCACGCAGGGCCTGCTCGGCCTCGCGGAACGGGGTGATGTCGGTGAAGCTCATGACGAAGCCGCCGCCGGGCATCGGGTTGCCGATCAGCTCGATCACCCGGCCATTGGGGAATAGCCGCTCGGAAGAGTGCGCGCGGCCCTGACGCATCCAGTGCAGGCGCCGGGCCACATGCACCTGGGCCTCGCCCGGGCCGCACAGGCCGCGCTCGGCGTTGTAGCGGATGATGTCGGCGATCGGCCGGCCGACACTGATCAGCCCGTCTGGGTAGTTGAACAGCTCCAGGTAGCGCCGGTTCCAGGCCACCAGGTGCAGGTTCTGGTCGACCACGCTGATGCCCTGGTTGATGTTTTCGATGGCGCCCTGCAGCAGCGCACGGTTGAACTGCAGCACCTCGCTGGCTTCGTCGGCGATGCGCACCACATCCTCGAGCTGCATCTCGCGGCCTTCGATGGCCGCCTTGACCACTGCGCGGGTCGACGAGCTGCCGAGTACCCCGGCGAGCAGGCGCTCGGTGTGCTCGATCCAGTCGCCGTCGGCATTCTGGTTGGGGTTGAAGCCCTTGCCCTGGCGGTAGGCGAAGCGGATGAAGCTCTGCCGGGCACGCTCCTCGCCGACGAAGCGCGCGGCCAGATTGAGCAGGTCGTCGATCTGTACGGCCAGCAGCGGCTTGCTGCTGGGGCGGGCGCTGGTCTGCTGGCCGATGAAGCGCCCGGCCTGCCAGTGCTCCGAGACGCGCGTGCGCGACAGGATCGAAACCCAGGCGAACAGGGTGAAGTTGCCCGCCAGCGACAGCACCACGCCTTGGGTGAGCGGGGTGATCGGCAGGTCCAGCGGGTTGCCGTGCAGCCAGGCCAGCCCCGGGAACAGCGACAGCGACCAGCCCAGGCTGTGGGCGGCGATCGGCAGTACCAGGGTGTAGAACCACAGGAAGATGCCGGCGGCCAGGCCTGCAAACACGCCGCGGCGGTTGGCCTGTTTCCAGTACAACGCGCCGAGCATGGCCGGGGTGAGCTGGGTCACTGCGGCGAAAGCGATCTGGCCGATGGTCGCCAGGCTGGCGGTGGAGCCGAGCAGGCGATAGCTCACATAGGCCAGCAGCAGGATCACCACGATGGTCACCCGGCGCACCGAGAGCATCCAGTGGCGGAACGCCTCGAACGGCCGCTCGGCGTTGTTGCGGCGCAGCAGCCAGGGCAGCAGCATGTCGTTGGAGACCATGGTCGACAGCGCCACGGCCTCGACGATGACCATGCCGGTGGCCGCCGAAGCGCCGCCGATGAAGGCCAGCAGCGCCAGGCTCGGGTGGGCTTCGGCCAACGGCAGGCTGATCACGAACGAGTCGGAGATCACCGCGCCCGGCAGCAGCATCTGCCCGGCCAGGGCGATGGGCACGACGAACAGCGCGGCCAGGGCCAGGTACAGCGGGAACACCCAGCGTGCCAGGCGCATGTCCTGGGGCTCGATGTTCTCCACCACGGTGACGTGGAACTGCCGGGGCAGGCAGATGATCGCCATCATCGCCACGGCGGTCTGCACCACCATCGACGGCCAGTTGATGGTCTCCTGCCAGTAGCTTTCCAGGTGCACCGACTGGCGCGCCTGGGTGAACAGGTCGTCGAAACCGTCGTACAGGTTGAACACCACGAAGGCGCCTACGGCGAGGAACGCCAGCAGCTTGACCAGCGACTCGAAGGCGATCGCCAGGACCATGCCGCGGTGGTGCTCGGTGACGTCCAGGCTGCGCGTGCCGAACACGATGGCGAACAGCGCCAGCACCAGCGACACCACCAGCGCGGTGTCCTGCACGCGGCTGCCGGTGGCGTCGGCGTTGGCGCCGATCAACAGGTTCACTCCCAGCACGATGCCCTTGAGCTGCAGGGCGATGTAGGGCAGCACCCCGACCAGGCAGATCAGCGCTACCACCACGGCGAGGGTCTGCGACTTGCCGTAGCGGGCGGCGATGAAGTCGGCGATCGAGGTGATGTTCTGCTGCTTGCTGATCAGCACCATCTTCTGCAGCACCCAGGGCGCGAAGATCAGCAGCAGCACCGGGCCCAGGTAGATTGGCAGGAACGCCCACAACTGCTCTGCGGCCTGGCCGACCGCGCCGAAGAAGGTCCAGCTGGTGCAGTACACCGCCAGCGACAGGCTGTACACCCAGGCACGCAGCTTCGGCGGCAACGGGGTGCTGCGGCGGTCGCCGTAGAAGGCGATGGCGAACATGATGGCCATATAGGCCAGGGCGACCACGGCGATCAGCCCGCTGGACAACGACATGCAAACTCCGGAGCAAAAAATGTAACGCGGTCACGATCAATCAGTCTGGCACGCAGGCGCGGGTTCGTCAGCGCCGACGTTGGTCGCAGTGGCAGGACGTCGCAGGTCCGATCGCGGGGCAAGCCCGCTCCCACAGGCTACATGCCAAAACTGGATTCACTACGTGGGAGCGGGCTTGCCCCGCGATGGGCCGGTACTGCCAGCTAAGTATGTTGCGCCCCGCGCGTGCCCAACCAGTAGAAAACCGCCGCCAGCACCACCGAGCCGATCAATAGATAGAACACCGCCGCTGGTGCCATGTACCCCAGGGCCAGGCCCACCAGCATCGGCCCCAGCCCCGCGCCCAGGTTGGAGAGATTCTGTGCGCCGTAGTAGATCCCACGCAGATGTTCCGGCGCGATCAGGTCGATGAACATGAATTCGGCGGGAATCACGATGATTTCGCCCAAGGTGAACACCAGCATGGCCAGGCACCAGGCCGCTGCCGAGCCGGCCAGGGAAAACCCCAGCAGCCCGGCGACGAACATGGCCATGCCGGCCATCAGCCAGGGCATCAGGTGCTGGCGGGCTATGCGCCGGCCGATCAGGTACTGCAGGGCGATCACCGTGAGGGCGTTGGTGGTCACCAGGTAGCTCACCAGCCGCGCCACTTCGGCGGGGTCGTGGATGCTCACCACCAGGTATTGCGACAGGTAGGCGGTGAACTGCCCGAACACCACGGCACTGAGCACGCCGCCCAGGGTGAAGCACACCAAGCGACGGTCGCGCAGCATGCCCAGGGCGACCTGGATGAAGCCTGCCGCCGGCGCGTCCTCGCCCTGGCTCGCCAGGCCGCGTTCGCCCAGGCGGTGATAAGCCAGGCTCAGGCCCAGGCCAATCAGTGCCGACACCAGAAACGGCAGGTGGTCGTCGGCTCCGATCAGCAGCACCCCGAGCATCGGCCCGGCAGCCCAGGCGATGTTGTTGAAGGTGTACTTGATGGCGAACACCTCGCCGCGCTTGTCTTCGGGCAGCAAGGCGCAGAACCCGGCCTTGGCGGCAATGTCGACCACGGTCTGGGCCAGGTTGGCCACCACCAGGAAACAGAAGAACAGCACTGCCGAGGTACTCGCCACCATCCCCGCGATGGCCAGGGCGAACACCAGCGCGCTCGCCACGATCAGCGTGTGGCTGCGCAGGGTGTCGACCAGGTGCCCGCCATACAGGCTCAGCAACGATGCCAGGAACATAGCGCCACCGACCAGCAGCCCCGTCTGGCCGATCGACAGGGCCATGTGCGCGGACAGGTACACCACCAGGTAGGGTAGGGTGATCGCCCGGGCCGTGGTCAGGGTGAAGGTGGTGAGCAGCAGCAGGCGGACGGCGGCAGGGTAGCTTTTAAGGGCGCGTAGCATCGACGGTTCCTTGTCTTTGTCAGCGGCCAAGCATATGCCAGCCGGCATATCCTGGGCTATATCTTTAAAATCGATAACAGATAGAGAAATTACCCGTTATATAGATATTCCTCAAAGGCATAACATGAATCCACCTTACACAAGGCCAGGAGACAGCCCATGCCATGCACCCAGACCCGCGCGCCATCGTGGCGCCCGTTCAGCCAATTGGCCCATCCCCGCGAGGTGATCCGCCAGTTCACCCCCAACTGGTTCGCCGCGACCATGGGTACCGGCGTGCTGGCACTGGCCTTTCACCAGTTGCACATCCCGCTGCTGGACAGCCTGGCCGAAGGGCTGTGGTGGCTGACCATTGGCCTGTTCGTCCTGTTCTGTGTCTTGTATGGCGCCCGCTGGGTGCTGTTCTTCGACGAGGCCCGGCGGATTTTCGCCCACTCCACCGTGTCGATGTTCTTCGGCACCATCCCCATGGGGCTGGCCACCATCCTCAATGGCGCGCTGGTGTTTGGCCTGGCGCGCTGGGGCGAGGCGGTGGTGCCGTGGGTCGAGAGCCTGTGGTGGCTGGATGTGGGCCTGGCGCTGCTGTGCGGAGTGGCCATCCCTTACCTGATGTTCACCCGCCAGGAGCACAGCATCGACCAGATGACTGCAGTCTGGCTGCTGCCGGTGGTGGCCGCGGAAGTCGCCGCCGCCAGCGGCGGGCTGCTGGCGCCGCACCTGGCGGACGCTCACGCACAGTTCCTGGTGGTCATCACCAGCTATGTGATGTGGGCGGTGTCGCTGCCGGTGGCGTTCAGCATCCTCACCATCCTCATGCTGCGCATGGCCTTGCACAAACTGCCGCCGGCCAACATGGCGGCCTCCAGCTGGCTGGCCCTGGGCCCGATCGGCACCGGTGCGCTGGGCATGCTGGTGCTCGGTGGCGACGCGCCGGCGGTGTTCGCCGCCAATGGCCTGGGCAGCCTGGGTGAGGTGGCCCGTGGCCTGGGCCTGGTAGCCGGCATTGTGCTGTGGGGCGCAGGGTTGTGGTGGTTGCTGACGGCGGTGCTGATTACCCTGCGCTACATGCGCCAGGGCATGCCGTTCAACCTGGGCTGGTGGGGCTTCACCTTCCCGCTGGGGGTGTACTGCCTGGCCACTTTGAAACTGGCGGCCTGGCTGCAGCTCGGCTTCTTCAGCGTGTTCGGTCAGGTGCTGGTGGTGGCGCTGGCCATGCTCTGGGCCCTGGTGGCCAGCCGCACCTTGCGCGGGGCCTGGCGTGGCGAGCTGTTCGTGTCGCCGTGCATTGCCCAGCGTTGATCATTCGCCGGCAAGCCGGCTCCCACAGGTGCGGCGCTGATCTTGAGGTTGGCGCTGCCAGAAAAATCCAAAGTCGATAATCAGGGCATGAGCTCGAAGCGAGCGGTGTCGAGCCGCTCGCTGTCCAGCCCGACCATCACATCGAACATGCCGGGCTCGGCGCCCCAGCGCAGTTCCTGGTTGTAGAACGCGAGCATGGACTCGTCGACCGAGAAGGCGATCGAGCGCCGTTCGCCAGGCACGAGCAGGACTTTGCGGAAGGCCTTGAGTTCTTTGGTTGGCCGGCTTACCGAAGCGCTGATGTCGCGTAGGTACAGTTGCACCACCGTCTCACCACTGCGGTTTCCGTCATTGCGGATCTGCACCTCTACTTGCAGGGTCTGCCCCCGTTTCAGCTGCTGGGTTGAAAGGCGCGGCTGCGAAAGGCTGAAATGCGTGTAGCTCAATCCGAAGCCGAACGGGTAGAGCGGGGTGTCGTCGATATCGAAATAGCGCGAGCGGTACGGCTCGCTACGTCCGGGATCGTATGGGCGGTTGGTGTTGAGGCGACTGTAGTACAGCGGAATCTGCCCCACGCTACGCGGGAAGGTGACCGGCAGCTTGCCCGATGGGTTGTAGTCGCCGAACAGCACGTCGGCGATGGCGTTTCCCCCTTCAGTCCCGCTGAACCAGGTTTCCAGCACGGCGTCCGCCAGCCGACTTTCTGCTTCGATGGTCAGCGGGCGGCCGTTCATGAGCACCAGCACCAGGGGTTTGCCGGTATCTTTCAAGGCTCTTAGCAACGCACGCTGCTGGCTTGGCAGGTCGAGGTCGGTCTTGCTGGCGCCTTCATGGGACATGCCACGGGCCTCACCCAATGCCACGATGACCACGTCAGCCTGTCGAGCCACGGCCAGCGCCTCGGCAAGGAGGGTCGATGGCGGGCGCGGGTCGAAGTCGACCGTGTTGTCCATCAACAGGCTGAACACCTGGCGATCGTCGCTGATGTTGGCACCCCGGGCGTACAACACCCTGGCGTTGTCGCCCACCGCGTTCTTCAGGCCCTGGTACAGGCTGATTGCCTGGCTGGGCTGGCCGCTGGCGGACCAGCTGCCAAGCATGTCGATACGGTTGTCGGCCAGCGGGCCGATTACCGCGAAGGTGCCGCGCCTGGCCAAGGGCAGGCGCTGATCGTGATTCTTCAGCAACACCAGCGAACGCCTGGCGACTTCCCTGGCCTCCTGGCGATGCAGACGTTGCTCGGCGTTCGGATCGACCGGGTCATGCCGGGCCTCGCCCAGCCGGCGGTAGGGATCGTTGAACAGGCCCAGGTCATATTTGGTGGCCAGAACCTGGCGCACGGCGTCGTCCAGCACGTGCATCGGGATAGCACCCTGTTCCACCAGGCTGGCCAGTTGTTCACCGAAGAAACGGTCATGCATGCTGACCTGGGTGCCCGCCAGCAAAGCGGCACTGGCCGCCTGGGCCGGATCCGCCGAGTAGCCATGAGTGACCAGATCCTGTACAGCCGCGTAATCGCTGATGACCAGCCCGCGATAGCGCCACTGCCTGCGCAGCACATCCTGCAGTAACCAGCGATTGGCGGAGGCGGGCACGCCGTTGAGCGTGGTGTAGGCCGTCATCACCGCACCCGCGCCTGCATCGAGCGCGGCACGGTAAGGGGGCAGGTAATACTGCAATAGCTTGTGCGGGCTCATGTCCGTGCTGTTGTAGTCGCGCCCACCTTCGACGGCACCGTAGGCGGCGAAGTGCTTGACGCAGGCCATCAGGCTGTCGGGGGCTCCCAGCACCGGCCCTTGGAAGGCCCGGGTAGCGGCCGCGCCGGCCTGGGCTGCGAGGTAGGGGTCTTCGCCGAAACCTTCGGCGATGCGTCCCCAGCGTGGATCCCGGCTGACGTCGACCATGGGGGCGAAGGTCATGTCCAGGCCGTCGGCACTGGCTTCCTTGGCCGCGATACGCGCGCTGGTGGCGATGGCCTGCATGTCCCAGCTCGAGGCCAGGCCCAGGCCGATGGGGAACAGGGTGCGATGGCCGTGGATCACATCGCCGGCAAAGAACAAAGGAATCTGCAGGCGACTGTCCCTGGCCTCGTTCTGCAGGGCTCGCAAGGTTGCACGATCAACCTCGGGGGCGGGTAGGATCGATCCGACATCGCCTTTACGCACGGTATCCAGCAGGTCCTGAATCGGTTGCGATGCCAGAGTGCCGCGGGCATCCAGCATGCGCAACTGGCCGATCTTTTCACTCAGTTGCATCTGGCGCAGCAGTGAATCCACGAAACGCTCTTTTTCACTGCCCAGCAACGTGCCTGAGAAATGTGCCGCCCCTGCAACCAGCAGTGTGACCAGCAGCGAGGCCAGAAACACTACGAAACGCAGGGGATGACGGCGAATCATTCCCATCGTCCAGCATCCATGTCAGGGTCTTGCGTCAAGCCTGCCTCTGGTGGCTGCCACGGGCTACTGGCAGAACTGTCAGTTGACAGTGATGTGGCTCTGGACCCGTTTGATGCATTCTAATCAGGCAAAGGCCACTCACGGCCCAACTCAGGACCCAAGGACGATGAGTCATCCCTCGCAATTCACCTTGCTCGGCAAACGGCGCTTTCTGCCGTTCTTCATCACCCAGTCGTTGGGTGCCTTCAACGACAACCTGTTCAAGCAGTCGCTGATCCTGGCGATCCTCTACAAGTTGAGCCTGGAGGGCGACCGCTCGATCTGGGTCAACCTCTGCGCCTTGCTGTTCATACTGCCGTTCTTCCTGTTCTCGGCGCTGGCCGGGCAGTTCGGCGAGAAGTTCGCCAAGGACCGGCTGATCCGCGCGATCAAGCTCGCCGAGATCGTGATCATGGCCATTGGCGCCATCGGTTTTCTCACCAGCCACCTGGAGCTCATGCTGCTGACCCTGTTCGCCATGGGCACCCACTCGGCGCTGTTCGGCCCGGTGAAGTATTCGATCCTGCCCCAGGCCCTGCGTGAAGAAGAACTGGTGGGCGGCAACGGCCTGGTGGAGATGGGCACCTTCCTGGCGATCCTCGCCGGCACCATCGGCGCCGGGGTGATGATGTCGTCATCCAGCTACGCCACGGTGGTGGCCGGCGGGGTGGTCGGCACTGCGCTGATCGGCTACCTGGCCAGCCGCTGGATCCCGCGGGCGGCGGCGGCCGCGCCGGAAATGAAGCTCGACTGGAATATCTTCAAGCAGTCCTGGGCCACCCTGCGCCTGGGCCTGGGGCAGACCCCGGCGGTGTCGCGCTCGATCGTGGGTAATTCGTGGTTCTGGTTCGTCGGCGCCATCTACCTCACGCAGATCCCGGCCTACGCCAAGGACTGGCTGCACGGCGACGAGACCGTGGTGACCCTGGTGCTGACCCTGTTCTCGGTGGGCATCGCGGTGGGCTCGCTGCTGTGCGAGCGCTTGAGTGGGCGCAAGGTGGAGATCGGCCTGGTGCCATTCGGCTCGTTCGGCCTGACCTTGTTCGGCCTGCTCTGGTGGTGGCATTCGGGCGATGTGCCGGCAGGCACGGCGCCGCACAGCTGGCTGGACCTGCTGGGCATGGGCCAGGCCTGGTGGATCATGGCCTCGATCGTCGGCCTGGGCATCTTCGGCGGCTTCTATATCGTGCCGCTGTACGCGTTGATCCAGGCCCGTACCGCCGAAGGCGAGCGGGCCCGGGTGATCGCCGCCAACAACATCCTCAATGCGCTGTTCATGGTGGTGTCGGCGATCGTCACCATCGTCCTGTTGAGCTTGGCCAAGCTGAGCATCCCGCAGCTGTTCCTGGTGGTGTCGCTGCTCAACATCGCGGTCAACGCCTACATCTTCCGCATCGTGCCGGAATTCACCATGCGCTTCCTGATCTGGCTGCTCAGCCACTCGATGTACCGGGTGCAGCACCGTGAGCTTGAGCGTATTCCCGATGAAGGCGCGGCATTGCTGGTGTGCAACCACGTGTCGTTCGTCGATGCGCTGCTGATCGGCGGCGCCATTCGCCGGCCGATCCGCTTCGTCATGTACTACAAGATCTACAACCTGCCGGTGCTCAACTTCATCTTCCGCACCGCCGGCACCATCCCCATTGCCGGGCGTGGCGAGGACGAGGCGATCTATGAGCGTGCCTTCGCCCGCATCAAGCAGTACCTGGCCGAGGGGGAGCTGGTGTGCATCTTCCCCGAGGGCAAGCTCAGTGCCGACGGCGAGATCGATGTGTTCAAGGGTGGGGTCAGCCGGATCCTTTCGGAAACGCCGGTGCCGGTGATTCCGCTGGCATTGCAGGGGCTGTGGGGTAGTTTCTTCAGTCGCGATCCGAACAAGGGCTTCTTCAAGCGCTTGTGGTCACGAGTGACTATCGTGGCCGGCGCCGCCATCCCGGTGGAAGCGGCGCAGCCCGAAGCGCTGCGCGAGCAGGTAAGCCTGCTGCGCGGCGATGTGCGTTAGGAAGGGATAAGGCGCAAGGTCAGCTGGCGCTGACCTTCAGGCCGACCAGGCCGGTGACGATCAGGGCGACACTGGCCAGGCGGATCAGCGCCATGGATTCACCGAACAGGATGATCCCGGCAATCACGGTGCCCACGGCGCCAACGCCGGTCCAGATGGCATAGGCGGTACCCAGCGGCAGCTCTTTCATGGCCAGGCCCAGCAAGCCAAGGCTGATGACCATGGCGCCGACGGTCAGCACGGTGGGCAGGGGGCGGGTAAAGCCGTCGGTGTACTTGAGGCCGACAGCCCAGCCGACCTCGAACAGGCCGGCGAAGAACAGGATGATCCAGGACATGGTGTGTCTCCATCTATTAATGATGGGGCCGTCCCCGATACGATCACGCGTAGCGTCGTGAGGTCGTCCTCACAGTGCGCAATATAGTGCCCATTTGCCGAGGCCGAGGCAAGCCTCAGGGATCGGTGGTTGCCTCATCGCCGGCAAGCCCGCTCCCACAAGGGATCACGCAATACCCTGTGGGAGCCGGCTTGCCGGCGATGAGGCCGGAGCAGGCAACATCAATTGCTGGCAGAGGCGGTGTTCTCAACCCCGGGCGAAGGCTCCTCCATCCGCCTGAACCAGGTCGACAGCAACGCCCCGGAGATGTTGTGCCACACGCTGAACAGCGCGCTCGGCACCGCCGCCAAGGGCGAAAAATGCGCTGCCGCCAGCGCCGCGCCCAGCCCCGAGTTCTGCATGCCCACCTCCAGCGCCAGCGACTTGCGCTGGGCCAGCGGCAGCTTGCACAGCTTGCCGGTGAGGTAACCGAGCAAAAAACCGAAGCTGTTGTGCAGGATCACCACCGCCATGATCAGCAGGCCGGATTCGGCAATCTTCGCCTGGCTGGCCGCCACCACCGCGCAGACGATCATCACGATGCTCACCACCGACACCAGCGGCAGCACCTGCACCGCCGCGTGCACGCGCGCGCCGAGCAGGCGCTGGGCCAACACGCCGAGCACGATCGGCAGCATCACCAGCTGCAGGATCGACCAGAACATGTCCATGAACGAAACCGGCAGCCAGGCCGAAGCCAGGAACCAGATCAAGGCCGGGGTGAGCAGCGGTGCGAGCAGGGTGGTCACCGCCGCGATCGCCACTGCCAGTGCCAGGTCGCCCTTCGACAGCCACACCATCACGTTGGACGCCGTGCCGCTCGGGCAGCAGCCGACCAGGATCACGCCTACGGCGATCTCCGGTGGCAGGTGAAACAGCTGGCACAGCAGCCAAGCCACGCCGGGCATGATCACAAAGTGCGCCACCACCCCCAGCGCTACCCGCCAGGGCTGGCGGGCGAGGGCGGCGAAGTCGTCGAGCTTGAGGGTCAGGCCCATGCCGAACATCACCAGGCCCAGTAGCGGCACGATGGCTACTTTCAGGGCGATGAACCACTGCGGCATGAGAAAGGCCAGGCAAGCGAACACCAGCACCCACAGGGCGAAGGTGTTGCCGACGAAGCGGCTGAGGGCGGCGAGGGCGCGCATGGCGGGGGGAAACCTCCGGTTTCAGCTTCAAGCTCCAAGCTTCAAGCTATAAGAAGAAGCGGTGCCCGAGCAGGCACCGCAGTTGCTGTGGCTTTTTCTTGTGGCTTGCAGCTAGAAGCTTGCAGCTGTTCTTCAAACTCCCTGCGGAATCTCCTCGCCACCCAGCGCCTCGAACAGCGCCGGCAGGAATTCGTTGAAGGTCATCATCATCAGCAGGAAGCTGGCATCGAACTGTTGCTGGGCTTCGTCACCGCCGTCCTGCTCGGCCTGCTCCTGCAGCAGCTCCTCGAACTTCAGGCGCTTGATCACGGTCTTGTCGTCGAGCACGAACGACAGCTTGTCTTGCCAGGCCAGGGCCAGTTGCGTGACCACCTTGCCGGTGCTCAGGTGCAGCTGGATTTCCTCGCCGGTCAGGTCCTGGCGTTTGCAACGCACGATGCCGCCGTCTTCGGCCTGGTCGCGCAGTTCGCATTCGTCGAGCACATAGAAGTCCGCGGCCGGCGCCTGGGCCTTGACCCAGTCGGTCATGGTCGCGACCGGGGCGATCTTGACGCTCACCGGGCGCACCGGCAGCGAGCCCATCACTTCACGCAGGGTCGACAGCAGGTCTTCGGCACGCTTGGCGCTGGCCGAGTTGACCAGGATCAGGCCCTGGCGCGGGGCGATGGCGGCGAAGATCATCGAGCGGCGGATAAAGGCGCGCGGCAGGAAGGCCTGGATGATCTCGTCCTTGATCTGGTCGCGTTCCTTCTTGTAGACCTTGCGCATCTGCTCGGTCTCGATCTCTTCGACTTTCTCCTTCACCGCATCGTTGACCACGCTGCTGGGCAGGATGCGTTCTTCTTTACGCGCGGCGATCAGCATGAACTCACCGCTGACGTGCACCAGTGGCGCGTCCTCGCCCTTGCCGAACGGGGCGACGAAACCATAAGTGGTCAGTTCCTGGCTGGCGCAGGGGCGGGCCGGCTTGCTGGCCAGGGCAGCTTCCAGTGCTTCAGGCTCGAACGGGACATCCTGGGTCAGGCGGTAGGTCAGCAGGTTCTTGAACCACATGAGGGGCAATCTCTCCTTAATACATAAGGCGGGCATTATTCTCCGAGCGGTGGGTTCAGGCCAACCCTGTCAGAGGGCCAGCACCACCCTATAAAGGAAGAAAACAGCGGCTGCGCTAGGTCCTTGAAAATTATTCAAAAAAATTTAAAAAAGTGCTTGCCAGGGTACAGGCTCCTCCGTAGAATGCGCACCACACCGAGACGAAGGGTGATTAGCTCAGCCGGGAGAGCATCTGCCTTACAAGCAGAGGGTCGGCGGTTCGATCCCGTCATCACCCACCACT
>NZ_VZZR01000049.1:0-54312 GCF_009650555.1 Pseudomonas sp. EMN2 | reverse complement strand
GGGCAAGCCCGCTCCCACGCCCCTACCCGGAAACCGCTCCATGACCTGGCAACCCCACATCACCGTAGCCACCATCGTCGAGCACGAAGGCAAGTTCCTCTTCGTCGAAGAATTCAAAGCCAACCAGCACGTCTTCAACCAGCCCGCCGGTCACCTCGAAGCCAACGAGACCCTACCCCAGGCCGCCCTGCGCGAAACCCTCGAAGAAACCGCCTGGGAGGTCGAGCTCACCGGCGTGGTCGGCATCTACCTCTATACCGCACCCAGCAACGGCGTCACCTACCAGCGCATCTGCTTCGCCGCCCGCCCCGTGCGCCACCACCAGGGCCTGGCCCTGGACAGCGATATCGTCCGCGCCGTCTGGCTAACCCGCGACGAACTGCTGGCCGACCCTACGCGCTGGCGCAGTGAGCTGGTGCCGCGTTGCCTGGACGACTACCTGAAAGGCCCGTTGCACAGCCTCGAGCTGCTGCGCGACTGACGCCGCGCCGCGGGTTTGATAGAATCCGCGCTTTTCCCCCTGATACACATCGGTAGCCATGACCAGCCCAGCACTCAAAGACCCCGCCAAGACCCGCGTCATCGTCGGCATGTCCGGCGGCGTGGACTCTTCCGTTTCCGCCCTCCTGCTCATCGAACAGGGCTACCAGGTGGAAGGTCTGTTCATGAAGAACTGGGAAGAGGACGACGGCACCGAATACTGCACCGCCCGCGAAGACCTGGCCGACGCCCAGGCCGTGTGCGACCGCATCGGCATCAAGCTGCATACCGCCAACTTCGCCGCCGAGTACTGGGACCATGTGTTCGAGCACTTCCTCGAAGAATACAAGGCCGGCCGCACGCCCAACCCGGACATCCTCTGCAACCGCGAAATCAAGTTCAAGGCGTTCCTCGACTACGCCCTGTCGCTGGGCGCCGACCTGATCGCCACCGGCCACTACGTGCGCCGCCGCGACACCGGCGCGATCACCGAACTGCTCAAGGGCCTGGACCCGAACAAGGACCAGAGCTACTTCCTGCATGCCGTCGGCGGCAAGGAAATCGCCCGCACGCTGTTCCCGGTCGGCGAACTCGAAAAACCCGAAGTGCGTGCCATTGCCGAGAAACACGGCCTGGCCACGGCCAAGAAGAAGGACTCCACCGGCATCTGCTTTATCGGCGAGCGCCGCTTCAGCGACTTCCTCAAGCAGTACCTGCCGGCCCAGCCCGGCGAGATCCAGACCACCGACGGTGAAGTGATCGGCCGCCACCACGGCCTGATGTACCACACCATCGGCCAGCGCCAGGGCCTGGGCATCGGCGGCCTCAAGGATGCCGGCGACGAGCCGTGGTACGTGCTGCACAAGGACCTGGCCCGCAATGTACTGGTGGTCGGCCAGGGCAACGAGCACCCGTGGTTGTTCTCCCGCGCCCTGCTGGCCTCGGAAATCTTCTGGGTCAACCCCGTCGACCTGAGCAGCCCGCGCCGCCTCACCGCCAAGGTGCGCTACCGCCAGGGCGACCAGCACTGCACCCTCGAACAGACCGAAAACGGCTACCGCGCCGTGTTCGACGAGCCGCAACGCGCCGTCACCCCCGGCCAGTCGGTGGTGTTCTACGACGGTGAGGTGTGCCTGGGCGGCGGCGTGATCGAAATTGCCGAGCCGTGGAGCCCGCGCGCATGAGCAACCTGCAGGAGCAATTGATCGCCCTGGGCGGCGTGTTCCAGGCCGCCGTGCTGGTGGACCGCATCGCCCGCACCGGCCAGGCCAGCGAAGCCACGCTGGGCTGCATGCTCGGCAGCCTGCTGGTGCGCGACCCCAAGGACACCCTGGAAGTGTTCGGCGGCGACGACCTCAACCTGCGCGACGGCTACCGCGCGCTGGTCGGTGCCCTGGAGCGCGACCCCAGCAGCCTGCAGCGCGAACCGCTGCGCTACGCGCTGTCCATGCTCGGCCTGGAACGCCAACTGGCCAAGCGTGGCGACCTGCTCGACACCATCGGCAACCGCCTGCCGCAGATCCAGTCCCAGGCCGAGCATTTCGGCCTGGTTCACGATAACGTCATCGCTTCCAGTGGAGCCTTGTACCAGGACACCCTGAGCACCCTGCGCCAGCGCATCCAGGTGCACGGCGACATGCGCTTCCTGCAGCAAGCCAACAACGCCTCGAAGATTCGCGCCCTGCTGCTGGCCGGTATCCGCGCCGCGCGCCTGTGGCGCCAGCTGGGCGGGCACCGCTGGCAGTTGGTGTTCAGCCGCCGCAAATTGCTCAACGAGCTGTACGGCATGATGCGCACCAACGATTGAAGTAAACCGTGGGAGCGGGCTTGCCCCGCGATGCCGGACGCTTCGCCGCCATCGCGGGGCAAGTCGCAGCGGCGCACCGCCGCTCCCACAGGAATACCACACGCTTCGAAACGGCCCGACCTTTGGTCAGCCACCCGACCCCGGCGCATTTTTCATGTATGATATGCGCCCCCCAAAAGCCTGACTGTCCGAGAACACCCCATGCAGCTCTCTTCGCTCACTGCGGTTTCCCCTGTAGACGGCCGTTACGCCGGCAAAACCCAGGCCTTGCGCCCCATCTTCAGCGAATTCGGCCTGATCCGTTTCCGCGCCCTGGTCGAAGTGCGCTGGCTCCAGCGCCTGGCCGCCCACCCGCAAATCGGCGAAGTGCCGGCGTTCTCCGCCGAAGCCAACGCCGTGCTGGACAGCCTGGCCACCGATTTCAAACTCGAGCACGCCGAACGCGTCAAGGAAATCGAGCGCACCACCAACCACGACGTCAAGGCCATCGAGTACCTGCTCAAGGAGCAGGCCGCTCAACTGCCTGAACTGGCCAAGGTCAGCGAGTTCATCCACTTCGCCTGCACCAGCGAGGACATCAACAACCTGTCCCACGCCCTGATGCTGCGCGCTGGCCGTGACGAAGTGCTGCTGCCACTGATGCGTCAGATCGCCGAAGCGATCCGCACCCTGGCTCACACCCACGCCGCCGTGCCGATGCTGTCGCGCACCCACGGCCAGCCGGCTTCGCCGACCACCCTGGGCAAAGAGCTGGCCAACGTCGTCTACCGCCTGGAGCGCCAGATCGCCCAGGTAGCCGCCGTGCCGCTGCTGGGCAAGATCAACGGTGCCGTGGGCAACTACAACGCCCACCTGTCGGCCTACTCGCAGATCGACTGGGAGCAGAACGCCCGCGCCTTCATCGAAGACGAGCTGGGCCTGGTGTTCAACCCCTACACCACCCAGATCGAACCGCACGACTACATCGCCGAGCTGTTCGACGCCATCGCCCGCTTCAACACCATCCTCATCGACTTCGACCGTGACGTCTGGGGCTACATCTCGCTGGGCTACTTCAAGCAGAAGACCGTCGCCGGTGAAATCGGCTCCTCGACCATGCCGCACAAGGTCAACCCGATCGACTTCGAAAACTCCGAAGGCAACCTGGGTATCGCCAACGCACTGTTCCAGCACCTGGCCAGCAAGCTGCCGATCTCGCGCTGGCAGCGTGACCTGACCGACTCCACCGTGCTGCGCAACCTGGGCGTGGGCTTCGCCCACAGCGTCATCGCCTACGAGGCCAGCCTCAAGGGCATCGGCAAGCTGGAAGTCAACGAAGCCCGCATCGCCGCCGACCTGGACGCCTGCTGGGAAGTGTTGGCCGAGCCGATCCAGACCGTGATGCGCCGCTTCAACATCGAGAACCCCTACGAGAAGCTCAAAGAGCTGACCCGTGGCAAGGGCATCACCCCTGAAGCGCTGCTGACCTTCATCGACGGCCTGGACATGCCGGCCGACGCCAAGGCCGAGCTCAAGCTGCTCACGCCTGCGACCTACATCGGCAACGCCGTGGCCCAGGCCAAACGCGTCTAAGCTGACCGTCGCGTTCAACGCCCGGCCTGGCCGGGCGTTTTTATTCCCGTACAAAAATTACGTTTTATCAATAGGTTGAACATGAATTCTGATACTCCACTGCAACTGCTGGGCGGCCTTACGGCCCGTGAATTCCTGCGCGACTACTGGCAGAAGAAGCCGCTGCTGGTGCGTCAGGCCTTCCCCGACTTCATCAGCCCCATCGACGCCGACGAACTGGCCGGCCTGGCCCTGGAAGAAGAAGTCGAGTCGCGCCTGGTGCTCGAGCACGGCGAGCGCCCGTGGGAGCTGCGCCGCGGCCCGTTCGCCGAAGACGCCTTCAGCGACCTGCCCGAGCGCGACTGGACCCTGCTGGTCCAGGCCGTGGACCAGTTCGTGCCGGAAGTGGCCGAGCTGCTGGAAAACTTCCGCTTCCTGCCCAGCTGGCGTATCGATGACGTGATGATCAGCTACGCCGCCCCCGGTGGCAGCGTCGGCCCGCATTTCGACAACTACGACGTGTTCCTGCTGCAAGGCGACGGCAAGCGCAACTGGAAAGTCGGCCAGATGTGCAACAGCGACAGCCCGCTGATCGACCACGCCGACCTGCGCATCCTCGCCGACTTCGAACAGAGCGACGAGTGGACCCTGGAGCCCGGCGACATGCTCTACCTGCCACCGCGCCTGGCCCACTACGGCGTCGCCGAAGACGAATGCCTGACCTACTCGGTGGGCTTCCGCGCGCCGAGCGCCGCCGAAGTGCTGACCCACTTCACCGACTTCCTCGGCCAGTTCCTGCCCGAAGAAGAGCGCTACAGCGACGCCGACGCCCAGCCGGTCAGCGACCCGCACGAGATCCAGCACGATGCCCTCGACCGCCTCAAGGCGCTGATCGACAAGCACATGTCCGACAAGGACCTGCTGCTGACCTGGTTCGGCCAGTTCATGACCGAGCCGCGCTACCCCGAGCAGGTTGCCGGTGAAGAACTGAGCGAGCAGGATCTGGTCAACTACCTCGAACAGGGCGCCGTGCTGATCCGCAACCCAAGCGCACGCATGGCCTGGTCCGAGCTCAATGACGACCTGATGCTGTTCGCCAGCGGGCGCAGCTGCCCACTGCCGGCCAAACTGCGCGAACTGCTCAAGCTGGTGTGCGCCGCCGATGCCCTGCACATCGACAACCTTGCCCAGTGGCTGCAGGACGAAGACGGCCTGATGCTGATCCAGCAACTGGTCATGCAAGGCAGCCTGGGGTTCGCCGATGAATAAGATCAGCGTTCGCCTGGCCGACTGGCACAAAGACAACGCCGACATCCACCGCATCCGCAGCGCCGTGTTCGTCGCCGAACAGCATGTGCCGCCAGAGCTCGAGTTCGACGCCGAAGACCCGACGGCCGTGCATTTCCTGGCCATGGAAGGCGACTACCCGATCGGCACCGCCCGCCTGCTGCCCGACGGCACCATCGGCCGGGTGTCGGTGCTCAAGGACTGGCGCGGCCTGCACGTGGGCGATGCGCTGATGCATGCGGTCATCACCGAGGCGCAGAACCGCGACCTCAAGCAGCAGATGCTCAGCGCCCAGGTGCACGCCACTCCGTTCTATGAGCGCCTGGGGTTCCGCGTGGTCAGCGAGGAGTTCCTCGAGGCCGGCATCCCGCACGTCGACATGGTGCGTGACTCGCGCGAACTGGTCTGACTGAGCCCCCGCGCCCCCTGTGGGAGCGGGTTTACCCGCGAAGTGGACACCGCGGACTCTGGCACCCGCTTCGCTGGTGTTCGCGGGTAAACCCGCTCCCACAGGCCCCATGATCAGCGCTGTACCTGTAGGAGCTGGCTTTGCCGGCAAACGGATCACCACGTATACCTTTACTCTCACGCCTTGTTGCGAAATGGCCTACAGTGAAATACTGTATGCGCATACAGCACAACAAGGAACACCCCGTGGCCAGCACCCCCGCAGCAACGCCAAGCAGTTATGAACAACTGGGTCAGCGCATCCAGAAGATCATCAACAGCCCGATCGCCCAGCGCAGCCGCGCCGCCTTGATCTTCCGCCTCGAACAGGAAACGCCCGAAGACTGGGACACCCTGCTCGCAGAAATCGCCGAGAACGACAACGTCACCCTCGCCCACCGCGATGACGGCGGCGTGCAGATCTTCTGGACAGTACCGCAGGAAGACTGACCGGCCAGCCTGTGGCCGACAGCGCTCAGCCCAGCGTTTGCAGGTAGGCGCTGGCTTGCTGGTAGCGGGCCAGGCGGGCGAGATCCGCCGGGCCCGGGCGGGCGATGCGCGACAGGTCGCTGTTGTCGGCCAGGTCGGCCAGCTTCACTTCACGGGCCAACGGGTCGACGCCCAGGCGGATGACGAAGGCTTCGTAGCTTTCGCCTTCACGCCGGCTCAGGGCCAGCAGCGCGGCAAGTATCTTCAGCGGGAAGCCCTCGCGGGCAAGGTCGGAGAGGGTGAACGGGGTGTCTTCCAGCACATCGTGCAGCACCGCGACGATCCGCTGCTCGGGCGTGGTCACCCGCGCCATCACCCGCAGCGGGTGGAGGATATAGGCCGCCCCACCCTTGTCGTACTGCCCTTCATGTGCCCTGGTGGCCAGCGCGATGGCACGTTCCAGCGTTGCCATGTGGCTCTCCTGCTCAGCGTTCGCCCCCTCAGCATAGCCGGTAAAAATGTCCTTCGACATCAAGGCCCTGCCAAGGGTGAGCCACCTGCAACATGACGACTTCTTGACGGTACTGTCAGCGCGCGACACCGTGCTGGATGACCACCGAGTCGGTTCCCAGCTTGGCCATGACCTCCGCCTTGCGCGCATCGGCCTCGGCCTTGCTCGGGTACGGCCCGATCAACACCACCGGCTTGCCTTCACGGTATTCGACCCAGGACGGGATGCCCTTCTCGATCAGGCGCGCGGTCATGTCGGTCAGGGCGCCCATGTTCGGGCCCTGGATCACTTCCACATCCCAGCCTTCCGGCGCCGGCTGGTCAGCCAGGGCCTCGGCACGGCGCTGCAGCTCGGCGCCGCCGCAGATTTCACGGATGCGCAGGTCATTGCCGGTTTCGTCGATGATGATCTGATACTGGCCGTCGCGCTTGATCGCCACGTAGCTGCGATACGCCTCGTACTGCCCGGCATCGTCCTTGCCGCGCACCTGGCCGCAGATGGAGCCCTGGGTGTCGAAGCGCACATTGGCGAACTTGGCCGTCTTGGGGTTTTTCAGGTGCTCGGCCACCTGGTTATGTACCCCTTCGACCTCGTTGTTGCAGCCCGCCAGGGCCAACACTGCCATTACCACAGCCAGTTTGCGCACGCGTGTACCTCCAATTTCGAAGGGGCGGATTCTAGCATGACCAATGCTTGAGGCCGGGGGTTATCCCACCCGCGCAGGCTTATCGCCGGCTGACCATCGCGACGATGGTCGCCTGCAATTCCTGGCGCGCGGCCTCAGGCGCAAGCTCCCCGCAAGCGGCGGCCTGCGACAGGGCCTCGGCAGCCCCGACCAAGGCCCGCAAGCCAGCGGTATCGATGTCGCCACCTGCGGTGAACGGCGCCAGGGCCTGGCGGCACTTGTCGAGAAACGGCCCCTCATAGACGCGTTTGAGGGCCTCCATTTCCGGTGAGCCCGCCAGCGCCGCGCTGACTCCGGGAATCTCCCGCCCCTGGCTCATCACGCAATTCACGTAGGCGTCGGCGATCACCTGGGCCCGGCCAGCCAGGTCGGCCGAGCCGCCGGCCAGGGCGCTGTCGAGCATGGCGGTCTGCCGGGCGTCGTACTCCTGATACAAGGCCACCAACAGCCCGGTGCGGGTCTCGAAGTGGTCATACACCACGGGCTTGGTAACCCCGGCCTGCTCGGCCAGCCGGCCCAGGCTCAGGCCTTCGGTGCCCTCTTCGCGCACCAGCTGCCAGGCCATATCGAGCAACTGACGGCGGCGCTGCTCACGGGAAAGGCGCTTGCGCGAGGGGGTCTTGTCATCGCTTGACATCGCTTACCTACCAAAAGTAACTTACCAAGGGTAACTTACCGCGAGTATATAGCGCTCGCGGTTTTCCTGCACACCTTGATGGAGTCCTCGCCATGCATGCCCTGATCGTCATTGGTCACCACGACCCTGCATCCCTCACCCATGCCCTCGCCGGGCAGATTGCTGCCGGTTTGCAGGCCACCGGCCATACCAGCGAGTTTGCTGACCTGGGGGCCGAACAGTTCGACCCGCGCTTCGGCCTTGCCGATCACGCCGTACACCGGCGCCAGGCCGGGGCCCCGGCAGACGTGCTGGCCGAACAGGCGCGCATCGAACGGGCCGATACCCTGGTGCTGGTCTACCCCATCTACTGGTGGTCACTGCCAGCCTTGCTCAAGGGCTGGGTGGAGCGGGTGTTCAGCAATGGCTGGGCATTCGACTACCACGCCGACGGCAAGCTGATCAAAAAGCTCGGCGGCATGACCGTGCACCTGGTCGGCGTGGCCGGGGCCGACGCTGGCACCTTCGAGCGCCACGGCTACAACCAGGCCATGGCGACGCAGATCGAACACGGCATCTTCGACTACTGCGGCGCCGAGGTGCTCAGCACCACGCTGCTCACCGACAGCGAAATCCAGGACAATCGCGCCAGCCTTGAACGCGCGCGGCAACTGGGCGAGCGATTGTTCGCCGACAGCCTCGCCGTCGCCTGACCCGCACTGCCCAGGGGCGGCAAGCCGCCGCCCCATTGCAGGAACCCGAACGACCCGGCCACCATTGAGAACAATTTACATTCACACTCGGAAACCGGTCGTTGGACAGCACTTCAACCCGCAAGCTGGGCTTCTTCTTCAGCGACCACCATCGCTGGCTGCTGCAACACATCAACAAGCGCCTGCGCAACCGTGCCGATGCCGAGGACACTGCCGCCGAAGCGTTCTGCCAGATGCTCGGTGCGCGGGTCGACCCCGACAGCATCCAGCAGCCCCGCGCCTACCTGTCGACCATCGCCCGCCGGTTGATCTTCGACCGCCACCGTCGCCGCCAACTCGAACAAGCCTACCTGGAGCGCCTGGCCCTGTTGCCAGAGCCAGTGGCCCCTTCGGCCGAGGAACAACTGCTGCTGCTCGAGGCGCTGGTCACCATCGACCAGGTGCTCGATGGCCTGCCGGATATCGTCAAGGCGGCCTTCCTCTATAGCCAGCTCGATGGCCTGAGTTACGTCGACATCGCGGCCAAGCTGAACCTGTCAGAACACACTGTCAGCCGCTACATGAAACAGGCGCTGCGCCAATGCTACCTGTGCGAGCTGCAGCCATGAGCCGCCAGGTGCTCGACAGCATCAGCGAACAGGCCATCGACTGGATGGTGGAACTCAACGCTGGCGGCCATGACGCCGACTTGCCCGCGCGCCTGCAGCTTTGGCTGGGCCAGGACCCTCGGCACCAGCAGGCGTGGGACTTGCTGCAACAGCGCCTGGGCCGCCCTTGCGCGGTACTGCGCGGCCTTGATGCGCGGGCGCCCGGCCAGACCGAAGCCACCCGCCGCCTCCTGTTGCAACCCACCCGCAGCCGCCGCGACGTGCTGCGCAGCATGGTCGGCCTCGGCCTGCTGGGTGGCGGGCTATGGGCCGGTTGGCGCAGTGACGCGGCCCTGGGCTGGCGGGCCGACCTGCATACCGCCAGCGGCCAGCGCCGCAGTTACACCCTGGACGATGGCAGCCGCCTGAGCCTCAACAGCCACAGCGCGGTCGACGTGCAGTTCGATGCCGGCCAACGCCTGGTGATATTGCGTCGCGGCGAACTGCTGATCCAGGTCGCCGCCGACCCGCATCGCCCGCTGCGGGTCCGCACCGCGCAAGGCCAGGTGCAGGCCCTGGGCACGCGCTTCCTGGTCAGCCAGGAGGCGGGCTCGACCCGTGTGGTGGTGCTGCAACACAGCGTACGCGCCAGCCTCGCCGACGGCCGCCAGCTCGATCTGCAGGAAGGCCAGGCCGCCTTGCTGCGCAGCAGCGGTATCGAACTGCTCGCGCAGGAACAACGCCAGCGCGCGGCCTGGCTCGAAGGCCGCCTGGAGGTGCTCGACGAGCCGCTGCACCAGGTGATCGAAGCCCTGCGCGACTACCAGCCCGGTTTCATCCGCCTGGCCCCCGAAGTGCGCAACTTGCGCGTACAAGGCGTGTTCCCGCTGGACCAGCCCCGGGAGGCCCTGCAGGCCCTGGGCGAAACCCTGCCGATCCGCATCGAGCACTACGGCCCGTGGCTGACCCTGATCGGGCCGGCAGCTGCTGGCTGAAAATATTTTTGAAAATCATTCGCAAAGGTGTCCGGTTTTCATTTCTCGTTGCACCTAACTCCTGACAGCCAACTTCAAACTCGGGAGAACACCGTGCACAACCTATGGCCCCGCGCCCTGCCCCTCGTCATCGCCCTGAGCAGCCTCAGCGGCTTTGCCCAAGCGCAGACCCAGTCGTTCAACCTGCCGGCGGCTGACCTGGCCACCACGCTCAACCGCATTGCCAGCCAGAGCGGGCACATCATCGCCCTGGAACCCGGCCTGGTGCGCGGCAAGCAGGCCCCGGCCGTGGTCGGCGAAATGAGTGCCGAACAAGCCATGCAGGCCGCCCTGGCCGGTAGCGGCCTGCAGTTGCGGGTGACCTCCAGCGGCCACTTCAGCGTGGCGCCGGCCAGCCTGGGCGGCGACGTGATGGAGTTGGGCAGCACCAGCGTCACCGACAACTACCTGGACGCGACCAGCGAAGGCAGCGGCAGCTACGCCGCGCGTGCCGTCACCCTCGGCAAGGGCGTACACACGCTGAAGGAAATCCCGCAGTCGGTCACCGTCATCACCCGCAAGCAGCTGGACGACCAAGGCATCACCGACCTGCTGGACGCCGTCAACCACACCACCGGCCTGGTCGGCGCCCAAGGGATCGGCCCGGGCATGGTCATCACCTCGCGCGGCTTCCAGATCGACGACTGGCAGTACGACGGGGTGCCGATCCAGCGCAACAACTACTCGCTGGGCAACTGGGCAACCCAGGACCTGGTGTTCTTCGACCGCGTGGAAATCCTGCGCGGCGCCTCCGGCCTGCTGCAAGGTACCGGCAGCCCAGGCGGCGCGATCAACCTGGTGCGCAAACGCGGCCAGGCCACCCCGACCGTCGCCCTGACCGGCAAGGCGGGCTCCTGGGATCACTACGGCCTGCAGCTGGACGCCGGCGGCCCGTTGACCAGTGATGGCCGGGTACGTGGGCGCATGGTGCTGGACGAAGACCAGAGCGACAGTTTCATCGATTACCAGTGGAGCAAGAACCACTCCCTGTATGGCGCCCTGGACATCGACCTGAACGATGCGACCACCGTGGGTGGCGGCATCAGCTACAGCCGCCAGCAGTCGCGCCCGATGCTGCGCGGCATCCCCCGCTATGCGACCGGCAAGGCGGTGGACCTGCCCCGCTCCACCTACACCGGTGCGCGCTGGAGCCGCGCCGAGACCGACGTCACCACCTACTACCTCGACCTCGAGCACCGGTTCAACGACGACTGGACGTTCAAGACCGCCGCCGTGCGCATGGACGAGACCAATACCTCCACCCACCAGCGCGTACAGACCATCGATCAGGGCCTGGCCCCCGATGGCACGGGCGTCAGCTACGCCGATTGGATCACCGACTTCCACAACACCAAGCTCGGCCTGGACATGAACCTGGTCGGGCATTTCGATACCGGCTCCGTGGCCCACGAGGTGACCCTTGGCGGCAACTACGCCAAGCTGACGTCCGACGATGCCTATTGGCGCAACTTCGTCGACGATCCCGACGACAACATCTTCGCCATCGATCACAACCGCCCGGAACCTAGCCGCGACAGCCTGCTCGCCGGCGACATGGGCCGCGCCAACCGCGCCAGCTACGACGTGCGCCAGAAAGGCCTGTATGGCGCCTGGCGCGTCAAGCCAGTGGAAGACCTGACCCTGGTGCTGGGCGCGCGGGTCAGCTGGTTCGACTACCGCTGGGATTCGACCGACTTCAACGGCCCGAACGAGCCCGGCAACCAACACCCGACCAGCCGCATGACCGAGACCGGGCAGGTCACGCCCTATGCCGGCTTCGTTTACGACCTGACCCGTGAATGGGCCTGGTACGCCAGCTACACCGATGTATTCGTGCCACAGACCGAGCGCGCCGTGGGCAACACGCCGCTCAAGCCGGTGGTGGGCAGCAACTACGAGACAGGCCTGAAGGGCGAACTGCTCGACGGCCGAGTCAATGCCTCGCTGGCCGTGTTCCGCTATGACCAGGAAAACCGTGCCGTCACCGACGTCGCCTCGGGCTTTGCCTGCGATGACTGGTACTGCTCGACCGCTGCCGGCAAGGTGCGCAGCCAGGGCGTCGAAGCCGAGGTCAGCGGCGAAGTGCTCAGCGGCCTGCAACTGTTCGCCGGCTATACCTACAACACCACCAAGTTCCTCGACGACCCGGACAACGAGGGCCGTGTGTTCAGCCAGTGGACCCCCAAGCACATGCTGCGCGCCTGGGCCGACTACACCCTGCCGTTGGACGGCCAGCGCTGGAGCACCGGGCTGGGCTTCACCAGCCAGAGCCACACCCTGGGCTACGAGCGCAACTATGAAGTGGCAGGCTACACGGTCTGGAACGCACGCCTGGCCTACCAGCTGACACCCGAAGTGAACCTGGCGGTCAACGCCAACAACCTGTTCGACAAGAAGTACTGGGTGGCCGGTTTCAACCAGCTCAATGGCAGCAACAACTACGGCGAGCCACGCAACTTCATGTTCACGGTGAAATACACGCCGCAGTTCTGAGCCGCCTCAATCCGCCAGGGGCCACTCGGCCAGCGGCCAGTACTGGCCCTTGCGCGATTCGTACAAGGTGAAGCTGCGCGCCGCCAGGAAGAACTCCGGCGCCTGCACCGCCTCCGGCAGCGGCCCGCGAAAATCCCGCGACAGCGTCAGGTGCGGCCGGTACTCGCGCACCTGCGCCTCGATGCCCAGCGGCAGCACCGCTTGCTGCAGGGCGTAGACCAACTGGCGCAGGGCCGCTGGCGCCTGCTCGGGTTCGAGCACCAAGGCGCTAGCGCGCGGCCACACCTGCAAGCGGTCGAGCACCACCCGCAGCGGCGCATCCGAGCGCTGCAACGGCTCGACGGCGGCACACACCGCCGGCACCAGGGCCGCATCCACATCCCCCAGGAACAGCAAAGTCACATGGAAGTTGTCCGCCGGCACCGGCTTGCCGCTACGCAGATCCAGGCCACGGCGCCACTGGGCGATGGCGCGGCGCTGGCCATCAGTGACCGACAGGGCGAAGAACAAGCGCTTGAACGGTGCGCCGCTGGGGCGTGATTCCTGGACCATGGGGCGTTCCTTGTCAGAAGATCGGAGCGTTCAAATGCACAAAATACATCGAAAAATCCAGTTGAATCGTTTGCGCAAGCTGTAGGCCATTACACCTAAGTCGCCCGGAATAAACGTAACAATAAGTACAAACCCTGACGATGTTTGTTTATGCTGGCGAGCTTATGCCATGGCGCATGGCCATTTTTTAGACAAGTAACCGTCCATGAAAATTGCACTCGTACTGATCTTCGTCCTCTCGATCGCCTATGTTCACCTGCGCGGTCGGGTTCGTCACAAGCTGACCCGCCAGTTGGGCGACCACTCCAGTTTCCTCGCCCCGGTCAACAGTTTCCTTTACCTGTTCTCCAGGCTCCCGGCCAAGCCCTACCTGCCGGTCGAGGCGTTCCCCGAGCTGCAACCGCTAAAGGACCACTGGCAGGAGATCCGTGCCGAGGCCCAGCAACTGCTGCATGCCGGCGAGATCAAGAAGTCCGATAACTACGACGACGTAGGTTTCAACTCGTTCTTCAAGACCGGCTGGAAGCGCTTCTACCTGAAGTGGTACGGCGAGAGCCACCCCTCGGCGATGACCCTGTGCCCGCGCACCACCGAGCTGCTGCAGGGCATCGGCACGGTCAAGGCGGCGATGTTCGCCACCCTGCCACCGGGCGCCAAACTGGTGCGCCACCGCGACCCCTACGCCGGTTCCTACCGCTACCACCTGGGCCTGGACACACCCAACGACGACGGCTGCTACATCGATGTCGACGGCGAGAAGTATTCGTGGCGCGACGGCGAAGCGGTGATGTTCGACGAGACCTACATCCACTACGCCGCCAACACCACCGAGCACAACCGCATCATCCTGTTCTGCGACATCGAGCGCCCGCTCAAGTACCGCTGGGCGAGCGCCTTCAACCGCTGGTTCAGCCGCAACGTCATGGCCGCTGCCGCCGCACCCAACGATGCCAATGACAAGACCGGCGGCATCAACCGCCTGTTCACCCGCATCTACAAGATCCGTGAGCGCGGCAAGGCGCTGAAGAAACGCAACCGCATGCGCTACTACCTGGAGAAGTGGGCAGTGGTCGCCGCACTGGTGCTGGTGTTCATCTACATCTGACCAGGCTGCGCCGTACGTACACCATCGCGGGGCAAGCCCGCTCCCACGCTTTACGTGGGAGCGAGCTTGCCCCGCGATGCTTTCAGCAGATGAAAGCACGCCCCCAAACCCCATCATCGACTAGCCTGAAAGCTCCCCCCGACCAACCTGACAAGGTGAAGACGATGAGCATGATGGACTGGGACGCCTACCGTAAGCAGTTGATGGCCGGCATCGGCGATCTCAAGCAACTGTCCCCCGATACCGTGGCCGGCTACATGACCGCCAGCGGCGCCGGGGCCAAGACCAATCACCTGGACGCCAAGACCCGCGAGCTGATCTCCCTGGCCGTGGCGGTGACCACCCGCTGTGACGGCTGCATCGCCGTGCATTCGCAGCAGGCGGTCAAGCAGGGCGCCACCCGCGAAGAGATCGCCGAGGCCCTCGGCGTGGCGGTGGCGATGAATGCCGGCGCCGCACTGGTGTACTCGGCCCGGGCCATGGATGCGGTCGGCAAAGCCGGCAACTAGCCCCTTCACGGCGCCAGCGCCCTTGCGCGCCGGCGCCGCGACACCCAGACTTGGCGGCCCAGCCCGCGCAGGAACCGCCATGATCCACATCCGCCCCATGACCCCGGAAGACTTCCCGCGCTTCTGGCCAACCTTCCAGGCCATCGTCCAGGCCCGCCAGACCTACGCCTTCGACCCCGCACTGAGTTACGAGCAGGCCCTGGCGCTGTGGCTTGAAGCACCGCTGCGTACCCTGGTGGCCGAAGAAGACGGCGAGCTGCTCGGCTCCTATTTCCTCAAGGCCAATGCCGCCGGCCCCGGCGCGCATGTCGGCAACTGCGGCTATATGGTCTGCGAGAACGCCCGCGGCCGCGGCGTAGCGCGGCTGATGTGCGAACACTCGCAGAAGCTGGCACGCCAGGAAGGCTTGCTCGCCCTGCAGTTCAATTCGGTGGTGGCGACCAACGAGGTGGCCGTGGCGCTGTGGCACAAGCTCGGTTTCGAGACCGTCGGGCGCCTGCCCCGGGCCTTCCGACACGCACAGCTGGGGCTGGTGGACTGCCTGGTGATGTACAAGTGGCTGGCCGATGAGCCCGTCGTGGAAAAGCCGCCACTGCTGATCGGCCGCAAGAATATCGAAGCTCGGGTGTCGCGCCGGCGCGGTCGCTGAAGCATGGATTGGCTGCGCCCCCATCGCCGGCAAGCCGGCGATGAGGCCCGCACGCTAAGCACCCAACCCCTTGACCTACCTCATATTTCCATTTGTTCCAAAACTTGACTGACTCCCCGCGCAATGGTCATATGCGCGCCAGTTTCAGGTGCCCTACGCCGCCGTGCGCAGGGTGAAACGGGAAGCCGGTGCGTCGCCCCATGCGACAAGTCCGGCGCTGCCCCCGCAACGGTAAGCGAGCGAACCCTTCGACACACCACTGTGCGCCAGCATGGGAAGGTGAAGGCTTCACGACCCTCGCAAGCCCGGAGACCGGCCTGAGGCTCCACTTGGCAACCCGCGGTGGGCGGGCGCAGGCCGGTATCCGTGCGCGCGCCTGCGTGCGCGGTTCGCCTTTTGCGTGTTTTCCACCGGGATCCATTCCTTCCTGCAGCAGTGGAACGACATGTCCCGTATCAGCAAGCGTTACTCCCTGGCGGCCTGCCTGGCCGTCGCCCTGCCGGCCCAGGCCGAACAGCAGAGCACCCTCACCCTGCCCTCAACGGCCATCACCGACAGCCGCGATGCGCAAACCCTAGACCTGGCCACCCCGACCCAGGCCGGTTCACGCCTGAACCTCAGCGCCCTGGACACCCCCGCCAGTACCAGCAGCCTCGGCGAAGCGCAGATCCAGCAGCGCAACAACCTCACCGTGCAGGACGCCGTGACCCGTTCGCCGGGCATCACCTTCATCGGCACCCCCGGCGATGGCGGCACCGGCCTGTCGGCGCGCGGTTTCAGCGGGCAGAACTCGGTGATGACCCTGTTCGATGGCGCACGCCTGTACACCGGTGCCGGCACCCAGACCTTCCCGGTCGACCCATGGATGGTCGAGCGCATCGACGTCATCCGCGGCCCGGCCTCGGTGCTGTACGGCGAAGGCGCCACGGGCGCGGTGGTCAACGTGATCCCGAAAAAGCCCTTCGCCGGCGAGATCAGCAACCACCTGCGCCTGGGCTACGGCTCCTGGGACCGTCAGCAACTGGGCCTGGACAGCGGCGGCAGCCTGAGCGAGCGCCTGAGCTACCGCGTCACCCTCAACCAGCAGGCCGGCAACGGCTACATCGACCGCACCGACTCGCGCAGCCTGGCCCTGAGCGCCGCGCTGCGCTTCGATGCCAGCGACGACCTCAGCTTCACCCTCGCCCACGAACGCGGCGATGCGCAACCGGCCAACTACTACGGCACACCGCTGATCAACGGCCATCTGCGCAGCAGCCTGGCCAAGAAGAACTACAACGTCAGCAACGACGTGCAGCGCTATCACGATGAGTGGACACGCTTCACCACCGACTGGGCCATCAACGACAGCGTCTCGGCCAGCAACCAGCTCTACTACATCAAGAGCCGGCGCCACTGGCGCAACGCCGAGCAATACGCCTGGGACGCCGACAACGGGATGGTCCAGCGCGGCAGCTTCCTCGAGATCAAGCACAATCAGGAGCAGATCGGCGACCGCCAGACGTTCACCTTCGACCACTCTCTGTTCGGCCTGGCCAGCAAGACCGTGGTCGGTGCCGAGTACAACCGGATCCGCTTCAACATCGACAGCAACTGGCCCTACGACGACGGCAGCACAGACCCGCTCGACCCTTGGCAGCCCGCGCCCGGTGCCTTCCATAGCGCCAGCCCGACCCAGCCGCAGTCGCTGTCGAAAACCAGCACCTTCGCCCTGTTCGCCGAAAACCGTACCCAGCTTACCGAGCGCCTGTCGCTGGTCACCGGCATCCGCCGCGACCAGAACCACATCGACCGCAGCAACCTGCTCGACGACAGCCGCAGCGACCGCAGCCTGCAGGGCGGCAACTGGCGCGCCGGGCTGGTGTTCGCCGTCACCGACGACCTGTCGTTGTACGGCCAGTACTCCACCAGCGAAGACGGCGTCGGCGACCTGATCACCCTGCGTCCCGAGCAGCGCCTGGACCTGACCGAAGCCAGGCAGACCGAGCTGGGCCTCAAGCAGCGCTTCTGGGAAGGCCGTGGCGAGTGGACCCTGGCGGCCTATCACATCGTCAAGGACAAGCTGCTGGTCAGCGACCCGGTCACCCACACCAAGCAGCAGGCCGGCCAGCAGACCTCCGATGGCCTGGAGGCAAACCTGGAACTGGCGCTGGGCAACCAGTGGCAGCTGTCGGCCAATGCGGCGCTGGTGCGGGCGAAGTACGACGAATTCGACGAGGTGAGCGGCGGCATCGCCTACGACCGCTCGGGCAACCGCCCCACCGATGTGCCACGGCGCACCGCCAACCTGTGGCTGAGCAAGGGGTTCGGCCAGGCCGTCGATGCCGGCATCGGCCTGCGCTACGTCGACCAGCGCTACGCCACCACCGCCAACGACCAGCACGTGCCGGGCTACACCGTGGTCGATGGCAACATCGGCTGGCAGGTATTGCCGGACGTACGCCTGGGGCTGCAGGTGAACAACCTGTTCGACCGTGAATACGCGATGTCGGCCTACAGTGGCGAGCAGTGGTTGCTGGGCGCGCCGCGGTCGTACTTCGCCACGGTCGATTATCGCTTCTGAGCCAAGGGCCTCATCGCGGGGCAAGCCCGCTCCCACGCCAGACCTCATTGCATGGTGCTGCGTGGGAGCGGGCTTGCCCCGCGATGAGGCCACAGGTGCTTGTGCATCACCGCGCGAACTGGTCGACTAGGGCAAGCCTTTCGCCCAGGCAGCACGCCATGACCGACATCCCGCAAATTCCCGACCCGCCCGTGCATTCGCTCGACCAGCCGCGCACCCTGCTGTTCCTCGCCTATCCGCAAATGGGCCTGCTCGACCTGACGGGCGCACAGACGGTGTTCTGGGCCGCCACCAAGGCCCGCGCCGAACGCGGCTTGCCCGGCTACCGGGTGGTCACCGCCAGCCTCACTGGTGGCCTGGTGCCCACCGCCGAAGGGCTGGCGGTCGGTACCGAGCCTTTGCAGCCCTGGTTGCAGGAACCCGTAGACACACTGGTGGTGCCGGGCGCCCCGGAAATCGTCCGCACCCTCCCCGAACACGGCGAACTGGTCGGCTGGCTGCGCCTGGTCGCCGCCCGCGCCCGGCGCACCGCCTCGGTGTGCAGCGGCACCTTCCTGCTGGCCGCCGCCGGCCTGCTCGACGGCCGCCGGGCGGCGACCCACTGGGCCATGTGCGACGCCCTGCACCAGCGCTTCCCGGCCATCGAGGTGGATGCCGAATCGATCTTCGTGCAGCAGGACCAGGTGTGGACCAGTGCCGGGGTGAGCGCCGGCATCGACCTGGCCCTGGCCCTGGTCGAAGCCGATTGCGGCCGCGAGGTGGCCATGCAGGTGGCGCGCGAGCTGGTGGTATTCCTCAAGCGCCCCGGCGGGCAGGCGCAATTCAGCGAGTTGCTCAAGGCCCAGGGCGAGGACAGCGCCGCCTTCGACGCCCTGCACCTGTGGCTCAACGACCACCTGGGCGACCCGCGCCTGAGTGTCGAACGTCTGGCCGAGCAGGCGCGCATGAGCCTGCGCAACTTCACCCGGGTGTACAAGCAGAAGACCGGTCGCACCCCGGCCAAGGCCATCGAACTGTTCCGCCTGGAAGCCGCTCGCCGCCTGCTGGAGAACTCCACCCAGCACATCGAGCAGATTGCCCGTCAGTGCGGCTTTGGCAACGAGGAACGCATGCGCCTGGCGTTCCAGCGTCACCAGGCGGTCACCCCGCGCGACTACCGCTCGCGCTTCGCCCGCAGTGTGCCGCTGGCCGAAATCCAGGGTTCTTTGGCCTAGGGCGCAACGCCGGCCACGCTTAGCATCCTTGCTGCGACAAACACCCCCATCGCGGGGCAAGCCCGCTCCCACGATCTGCCGTGGGAGCGGGCTTGCCCCGCGATGGGCCACAGGTCGGACCACGCCCCACCCGGCGGCACAAGGCGTACCCTTTTCCCACTGCAGTGCCCGAACCGACAATTCCAACTATCCGCGGTATTCGGAACATCCAGGAGCACCCTCATGAAACAGATCCTGATCATTGGCGCAGGCTTCGCCGGGCTGTGGAGCGCCCTGGGCGCCGCGCGCCGACTTGACCTGCACGGGCGCGACGACGTCGCCATCACCGTGCTCGCCCCCCAGGCCGAACTGCATGTGCGCCCGCGCTTCTACGAACCCGAGGTGCACACCATGGCCGCGCCGCTGCAGGAGCTGTTCGATACGGTCAATGTGCGCTTCGTCAAAGGCAGCGCCAGCCGCATCGACGAAAAGAACCGTGAAGTGACCTACCGCGCGCCCGGCGGCATCGAGTCGAAACTGAGCTACGACCGCCTGATCATGGCGTGTGGCAGCCTGCTCAACCGACCCGACATGGCCGGTATCGAGCATGCCTTCGATGTCGACAAGATCGACTCGGCATCGCGCCTTGAAGAACACCTCAAATCCCTCGCCGGCCGGCCCGACAGCCCGGCACGCAATACCGTGGTGGTGGCCGGCGGCGGCTTCACCGGTATCGAGACCGCCACCGAACTGCCGTCGCGCCTGCACAAGATCCTGGGTGATCGGGTGACGCCACGGGTGATCGTGGTCGACCGCGGTGCGAAAATCGGCGCCGCATTGGGTGACGGTATCCGCCCGGCCATCGAGCAGGCCAGCGAGCACCTGGGCATCGAATGGATCTGCGGCGCCACGGTGGCCTCGGTGGATGCCAATGGCGTAGTACTCGACAACGGCCAGCGCATCGACGCCAGCACGGTGATCTGGACCGTCGGGTTCAAGGCCAACCCGCTCACCGAACAGATCAGCGGTGAACGCGACCGCCAGGGCCGCCTGCACGTCGACGGCAACCTCAAGGTCATTGGCAATGACGCGGTGTACGCCGCAGGCGACGTGGCCTACGCCGCGTGCGACGAGGTCGGCAACCATGCGGTGATGTCCTGCCAGCACGCCATCCCGCTGGGCCGCTACGCCGGCAACAACGCCGCCGCCGAACTGATCGGCGTGGCGTCGATGACCTACAGCCAACCCAAGTACGTCACCTGCCTGGACCTCGGCGCCTGGGGCGCGGTGTACACCGAAGGCTGGGAGCGCACGGTGTCGCCGCCGACCGACAAGGCCGAGGCCAAGGTGCTCAAGCACCAGATCAACTCGATCTGGATCTACCCACCGGCTGCCAATGATCGCGCAGCGGCGCTGGCGGCGGCTGATCCGCTGATCCCGGTGGCCTGATACGTCCGCATCGCGGGCAGGCGCCGAAGCTCTCACAGGCATAACTGGCCCGAAACAGATGTGGGAGCTGGCTTGCCAGCTCCCACATCTGTTTCGGGCCACTTACTCCTGTGACTTCATCGCTGTACGCCTTGTTGGTACGACGCGGTTTCAGCGTGGGTGCGCCGATGCGTCTTGCCCCGCGATAAGCCCCCCAACGTCAAACTCTCAGCTTTGATATCAGCTATGCATCCAATGCATTTGCCCCTCGCGCCGAACCCATGGCATAGATGCTCCATCACGCCTTCCAGGAGTTTCCGCGCATGAGCAAGCCCCCCTACGTCCCACCCCAGGTCTGGACCCACGAGGCACCTTCCGGCGGCCAGTTCGCCAGCATCAACCGCCCGGTCGCCGGCCCGACCCACGATAAAGAACTGCCCGTGGGCAAGCACCCGCTGCAACTCTACTCCCTGGCCACCCCCAATGGCGTCAAGGTGACCATCCTGCTCGAGGAACTGCTGGCCCTGGGGCATGCCGGCGCCGAATACGACGCCTGGCTGATCCGCATCGGCGAAGGCGACCAGTTCGGCAGCGGCTTCGTCGGGGTCAACCCGAACTCGAAGATCCCCGCCCTGCTCGACCGCAGCGTCGAACCGCCGGTGCGGGTGTTCGAGTCCGGCTCGATCCTGCTGTACCTGGCAGAAAAATTCGGCGCCCTGCTGCCCAAGGACCCGGCCAGTCGCACCGAAAGCCTGAACTGGCTGTTCTGGCAGATGGGCTCGGCACCCTACCTGGGCGGTGGTTTCGGCCACTTCTATGTGTATGCACCGGAAAAGTTCGAATACGCCATCAACCGCTTCACCATGGAAGCCAAGCGCCAACTCGACGTGCTCGACCGCCGCCTGGCCGAAAGCAGCTACCTGGGTGGCGATGAATACAGCATCGCCGACATCGCCGTATGGCCGTGGTATGGCCAGCTGGTACGCGGCAACCTGTATGGCGCCGCGGAGTTTCTTGCGGTACACGAATACCCCAACGTGCAACGCTGGGCCGAGGCCATCGCGCAACGCCCGGCAGTACAGCGCGGTACCCGGGTGAACCGGACCTGGGGCGATGAAGCCAGCCAGGTTCCCGAGCGCCACTCGGCAGCCGATCTGGGCTGATCACGAAGGGTCGCTCAGCCATGCTGGGTGGCCCTTACGAAATAGTGGCACTTTGCCCTAAAGTTCCACTCCCCCCAGCCGTAATCCTTGATCTGCCTCCCTCGAACAAGGACACACCGGCTTGAAGCAACTTCTTAAAAGCACCGCCCTCGTGGCCATGCTGTCGATGAGCGGCTGCGTGTCCTTCCAGGTCACCGGCCCCATCAACGCCCCAGTCCATCCCGCCGCCGTCACCAGCCCGCGCACCGCGCAGGTCGCCGATGTCACGGTGTCCGCCCCCGGCCTCGACCAGGCTACCCGCGAGGCCATCAGCCGCTCGCTGACCAAAGACCTCGACCGCTACGTGGACAAGGCCGGCTATTTCAAGTCGGTCAGCGAGTACCCCACCCGCCTGGGCGAACAGGACGTGGTGCTGAAGTTCGACATGACTTCGCTCAAGGGCCGTCGCGCGCCGCACCCAGGCTATTTCCCTGGTGCACTGCTGACCCTGACCCTGTGGATCTGGGTCAACGGCCCGATCTATGTCGACAGTTTCGACCTGGCCGGCGACCTGGTGATCGTCGACCGCGACGGCGTCGAGCTGGCCCGTACCAAGGACCAGATCACCTTCAAGCACAACGTCGGCCTGTACGGCGGCGACTACTGGGCACCGACCATCATGGGCGGCAAGCAGTTGTCGCTGCTGGTCGGCGAGCTGCTGGACACCGCCACCGTGCAATTGGCCAAACGTTAAATCAGGAAGCGATACATGAACATGCTTAAACAAGGATTGCTGCTCGGCGCATTGCTGCTCGGCGGCTGCGTTTCCTATTCCACCGGCGATCTGGCCCCGGTCGGCACCTGGCCACCTGCAGCCAGCAGCGAAGCGGCCAAGCCCAGCGCCTACCTGCGCACCACCGCGCTGTACCAGGTCAACGACAACCCGGCCGCTGCCGCCGCGGGTGCCCAGGCGCAAATGTGGGAAAAGGCCATCAGCGAGACCTACCAGGAATCCGGCCGCTTCACCCAGGTCAGCACGCGCAAAGTCGAATCGGACCTGTACGCCGAAGCGACCCTGACCAACCATGAGCAGTTCGTCATGGCCTCGGCGTTCATCACTGGCTTCACCTTCTTCATCATTCCGTCCACAGCGAAGAACACCTTCACCCTGCAGACCGTGTTCAAGGACAAGGAAGGCAAGGAAGTCGGGCGTATCAGCAAGAGCGAGTCGGTGCGCACCTGGATGCAACTGGTGCTGATCGTCGGCCTGCCGTTCCAGGCCGACACCCGCGACGTGGTCCGTGAACTGGCGCGCAGCACCCTGGACGAAGCGGTACAGCGCAAGCTGCTGTAATCGACCAAGGACCTGAGGTGAACCTTTCGCCGGCCTTGCCGGCGAATGGCGCCAGCGCAATGCCCACGCCCAACACAATGCTGTGACGCAACGAAGCATTTCCCCACTGCATGCCTGCTCCGGCAAAGCCTTCTTGCTACACTCGCCGCCATGATTTTTCCACCTGCACAACTGTGGTGACAGCATGATCGAGGTAACCGAGGTTTCCATTGCCGAGCTGCGCGACGCGCTCGAGTCTGGCCGCACGACTGCGGTAGAGCTGGTCAAGGCCTACCTGGCGCGCATCGACGCCTATGACGGCAAGGACACCGCCACCGCACTCAACGCCGTGGTGGTGCGCAACCCTGAAGCGTTGAAAGAGGCCGAGGCCTCCGACGCCCGCCGAGCCCGTGGCGAAGTCCTCGGCCCGCTGGACGGCATCCCCTACACCGCCAAGGACAGCTACCTGGTCAAAGGCCTGACCGCCGCCTCCGGCAGCCCTGCGTTCAAGGACCTGGTCGCCCAGCGCGATGCCTTCACCGTCGAGCGCCTGCGCGCCGGCGGCGCCATCTGCCTGGGCAAGACCAACATGCCACCAATGGCCAACGGCGGCATGCAGCGCGGTGTGTATGGCCGCGCCGAAAGCCCGTACAACGCCGCCTACCTGACCGCGCCGTTCGCCTCCGGCTCGTCCAACGGCGCCGGTACCGCCACCGCCGCCAGCTACAGCGCCTTCGGCCTGGCCGAAGAAACCTGGTCCAGCGGCCGTGGCCCTGCCTCGAACAATGGCCTGTGCGCCTACACCCCGTCGCGCGGGGTGATTTCGGTGCGCGGCAACTGGCCGCTGACCCCGACCATGGACGTGGTCGTGCCTTACGCCCGCACCATGGCCGACCTGCTGGAAATCCTCGACGTGGTAGTGGCCGACGACGCCGACAAGCGCGGCGACCTGTGGCGCCTGCAGCCGTGGGTGCCGATCCCCGCCGCCTCCAGCGTGCGCCCGGCCTCCTACCTGGCACTGGCTGCCGATGCGGCTTCGCTCAAGGGCAAGCGCTTCGCCGTGCCGCGCATGTACATCAACGCCGACGCCGAAGCCGGCACGTCCGAGAAGCCGGGCATCGGCGGCCCAACCGGCCAACGTATCAACACCCGCGCCAGCGTGATCGAGCTGTGGCAGCAGGCACGCCAGGCCCTGGAAGCGGCCGGTGCCGAAGTGGTCGAAACCGACTTCCCGCTGGTGTCCAATTGCGAGGGCGATCGCCCCGGCGCGCCGACCGTGTACAACCGCGGCATCGTCAGCAAGGAATTCCTGCATGACGAGCTGTGGGAGCTGTCCGGCTGGGCCTTCGACGACTTCCTGCGGGCAAACGACGACCCCAAGCTCAACCGCCTGGCCGACGTCGACGGCCCGCAGATCTTCCCCCACGACCCGGGCACCCTGCCCAACCGCGAGGATGACCTGGCCGCTGGCATGGACGAGTACGTCAACATGGCCAAGCGCGGCCTGAAGACCTGGGACCAGATCGCCACCGTGCCGGACGGCCTGCGCGGCCTGGAACAGACCCGCAAGCAGGACCTGGAAGACTGGATGGACGCCCAGGGCCTGGACGCGGTGCTGTTCCCCACCGTGGCCGATGTCGGCCCGGCCGATGCCGATGTGAACCCTGCCTCGGCGGACATCGCCTGGAGCAACGGTATCTGGGTGGCCAACGGCAACCTGGCGATCCGTCACCTGGGTGTGCCGACCGTGACCGTGCCCATGGGCGTGATGGCCGATATCGGCATGCCAGTGGGGCTGACCTTCGCCGGCAAGGCCTACAGTGACAACAATCTGTTGAAATTTGCCGCTGCCTTCGAGGCGACCGGCTCGCGCCGCATGATCCCGCCGCGTACGCCAAAGCTGGGCTGATCGAAGGATCATCGCGGGGCAAGCCCGCTCCCACGTCACCCCCATGCAATGTGGTCTGACGTGGAAGCGGGCTTGCCCCGCGATGCTTTCTACCCGCTGGAATATTTCAACAAGGCATGCAAAAATCAACTAACTGTTGATTAATGCGATGCCACCATGACGCCTCCCCAAGAGCGCCAGCTCACCCTCACCGTACTCAAGGCCGCCCTCCAGGCCCTGGGCAGTGTTGTCCCGCGCAACGTCGAAATCCTCCTGCACGACCTCGACCACCCCGAACACTCGGTGGTGGCCATCGTCAACGGCCAGCTTTCCGGGCGCCAGGTCGGCAGCCCGATCCTCGCCGCCCCCGAACAGGACCAGGGCTTCAAGGCTTTGATGCAGACCGCCAATGGCCAGCCAGGCTGCACGCCTGTGGTACTGCCCGACTACCCCACCACACTCAAAGGCCGCCACCTGCGCAGCGCCACGGCAATCTTCCGCGACAGCGGCGGGCATCCGTTTGCCAGCCTGTGCGTGAACACCGATGTCACCGGCCTCGATGCCGCCATGGCCTTCCTTCAGCACTTCCAGCCACTGGGTGCGATGCCCGCCCCGGCCGTGAGCAGCGAGCCCGCCGACATGGCCGTGCTGATGGCCGAGATCATCCACGACTCGCTGCAACGCAGCGGCCAGGGCCGGATGAACAAACAGGCCAAGGTCGAGGCGGTGCGGGTGATGCAGGAGCGCGGGTTGTTCATCGTCAAGGGCGGTGTGGAGAAGGCCGCCGAGGCCCTCGGCGTGACCCGCTACACCATCTACAACTACCTGGAGCAGCTGCGCGGCGAGCAAGCGCCGGCTGCCCGCGACTGAAACCCGGAGTTCCCATGCCACTGCACATCCAAACCCCGCTGATCGAATCCCGCCCCCTGTCGCAACGTGCCGGCCGCCCGGTGTGGCTCAAACTCGAGGCCCTGCAACCCTGCGGCTCGTTCAAGCTGCGCGGGGTCGGCCATGCCTGTGAAATACACCAGGCCCGTGGCGCGCAGCATTTCGTCTCGTCGTCGGGCGGCAACGCCGGGCTGGCGGTGGCCTATGCCGGGCGCAAGCTGGGGGTGCCGGTGACTGTGGTGGTACCCGAAACCACCACCGAACGGGCCAAGGAGCTGTTGCTCCTCGAGGACGCCAAGGTCGTGGTGCACGGCAGCTCGTGGCAGGAGGCCAACGCCCATGCCCAGACCCTGCTGGGGCCGGACGATGCCTTCATCCACCCGTTCGACGACCCACTGCTGTGGACCGGCCATGCCAGCATGATCGACGAAGTGGCGGCGGCAGGCTTCAAGCCCGATGCCGTGGTGCTCTCGGTAGGCGGCGGCGGGTTGCTCAGCGGTGTGGTCGAGGGCCTGCAACGCAATGGCTGGCACGACGTGCCGGTGCTGGCGGTGGAGACCGAGGGCGCGGCGTCGCTGCACACGGCCATGGCTGCCGGGCATACCGTGGAGCTGCCCGGTATCCAATCGGTGGCCACCTCGCTGGGGGCCAAGCGGGTGGCCGAGCAGGCGCTGGCCTGCAGCCGTACCCACAGCGTGCATAGCCATCTGGTCAGCGACCGCGAAGCGCTGCAAGCCTGCGAAAGGCTGCTGCACGATCACCGGGTGCTGGTCGAACCGGCATGCGGTGCGGCGCTGGCGTTGCTGCAGCGACCTGAGGTGTTCCAGGCCTATGGCAATGTGCTGGTCATCGTCTGCGGTGGCGCGACCGCCACACTGGAGCAGATCCGCGCCTGGCTGGGCCAGGTGGCGTAGGCCCTGTTCGCGGGTACAAGCTGTTGGCAGGCTAACCGACTATCGCTATATACTTTTGAACATAGCGATTTAGAAGTCCTGCCTCAGCCATGTCCAGTATCCGTGACCGCAACCTGCAACTGATCCTCGAAGCCGCCAGTGAAGAGTTCGCCCAACACGGCTTCGCCGCCGCCCGGGTCGATGCCATCGCCACCCGCGCCGGCCTGCCCAGAGCCAATGTCTTCTACTACTTTCGCAAGAAGCAGCAGCTCTACACCGCCGTGCTGGACTTGGTGATGGAGCCCTTGCTGCTCGCTTCGCGCAGCCTTGCGCCAGAGGATCATCCCGAGCACGCCCTGCCCCGCTACTTCAAGGCCAAGGCCGAGGTGGCCCGCCAGCACCCCCATGCCACGCGGGTCTGGCTCAAGGAAATGCTCCACGGCGGGCAGCGCTTGCCCGGCGAACGTAGCGAGGCGCTGCGCCACAGCGCCCGACAGAACCTGGCCTGCCTTGCGCAGTGGATGGAGCGCGGCCTGATTGCCCGGACCGCGCCGGAGCATCTGCTACTGTTCCTCTGGTCCACGCCCCTGGCCAGTTTCCGTTTCGGCGAGGCGCCCGGCAGCTCAGCGCGGCTCAAGCCGACGCGGGCCTCGACCCAGGCGCTGGCCGACCTGTTCCTGCGCGGCTTGCGCCCGGAGGTTGAGGTTGCGCAACTAATCGCTGTATAAAAAAATCATAACGAAATGCACCCTGATGAGGAGTACCGGCATGACTGCCACCAACACTGCAAAGGAAGCTGTGGGTGCCCCCTATCAGCTGGACCTGATGAAACATGCCCAGCGCATGACCTGGCAGGCCGTCGAGCGCATCGCCCAGGACATCCGCCCCGGCATGCGTGAATCCGAGGCCCGCGCGCTGGGCCAGCAAGTGCTGGAAGCGCTGGGCATGCAGCGGATCTGGCACCCCACCCATATCCGCTTCGGCGCCAACACCCTGAAGACCTTCAAGCAACGCTCCGACGGTGACCCGGTGCTGGGCACGGACGACATCTATTTCATCGACATGGGCGTGGTCTGGGAAGGCCATGAGGGTGATGCCGGCACCACCTTCGTCACCGGCAACGACCCACAGATGATCGCCTGCGCCGCAGCGGTGAAGACCCTGTTCGACGAGGTTCAGGCGCACTGGCGCAACCAGGGGGTGACGGGCATCGAGCTGTACGATTTTGCCGCCGAGCGCGCGCAGGAAATGGGCTGGCAGCTGAACCTGGAAATCAAGGGCCACCGCGTCAGCGACTTCCCCCATGCCATCTACCGGGCCGGTGACCTGGGCGCTTTCGACGGGCAGCCAGGCGAAGGCTTGTGGATCCTGGAAATCCAGATCGCCCACCCCGAGCTGCCCTACGGCGCGTTTCACGAGGACCTGCTGGCCTGACCTGCCTTGACCGGAGCCGGCGTGAGCAGAGGGATTATCTCAGGCATCAACCCATCCGTACCGACCTCGATCAGCGCAAGGGTTACCGGCAAGCTGAAGCGCCGGGGCCCGGCACTGCCTGGGTTGAGGTACAAGCGCCCGTCACGGCGCTCGATCAGCGGTTTGTGCGAATGCCCGGTGATCACCCACTGCACGCCCTGATCCAGGTACGCCGGCACATCAGCCAGGTCGTGCACCAACAGCACCTGCCAGCCTTGCACCTCGAATCGCTCCACATCCGGCAGCCCCTGGGCCCAGGGCAGCGCGACGTCGTTGTTGCCACGCACCACCCGCAGCGGTGCAAGCGCTGCAAGCGCCTCAAGCACCTGCGGCTTGCCGATGTCGCCCGCGTGCACGATCAGCGCGCAGCCCTCGAGTGCCGCCAGCGCTTCGGGGCGCAGCAAGCCATGGGTATCGGAAATAACGCCTACTTTCATTGCCCGCGCCCTCGCTGCCGGCCTTTGATCAGGATGGTCATATTCGTCTGTTTCAATAAGGCCATTGCGCGCCAGGCGCCCCCTGATAGCGGGCCCCGGGCAACTGCATGATGGCGCTTTGTATATGCAATGAGCGGCGACTCGGACGAAAAGCACCTTGCGCCCTTTCGAACTGTGGCAAGTGAAGGCACAATGCGTGTCCTTTTTTTGGCCGGCCTGGCCGGGGGCCTTTAAATGATCAAGACGCCGTACTACCTCATCGATAAAACCAAGCTGCTGAGCAACATGGAGAAGATCGCCTACGTGCGCGAACACTCCGGTGCCAAGGCCCTGCTTGCCCTCAAGTGCTTCGCCACCTGGTCGGTGTTCGACCTGATGCAGCAGTACATGGACGGTACCACCTCGTCCTCGCTGTTCGAGCTCAAGCTCGGCCGCCAGAAGTTCGCCGGCGAAACCCACGCCTACAGCGTGGCCTGGGCCGACGATGAAGTCGAAGAGATGCTCGAGAACTGCGACAAGATCATCTTCAACTCCATCGGCCAGCTCGAGCGCTTCGCCGAGCAATCCGAAGGCAAGGTGCGCGGCCTGCGCGTCAACCCGCAGGTGAGCAGCTCCGACTACCTGCTGGCCGACCCGGCGCGCCCATTCAGCCGCCTCGGTGAGTGGGACCCGGAGAAGATCGAGAAGGTGATCGAGAAGATCTCCGGCTTCATGTTCCACAACAACTGCGAGAACGGTGACTTCGGCCTGTTCGACAAGATGCTCACGCACATCGAAGAGCGCTTTGGCCACCTGCTGCACAAGGTCGAATGGGTCAGCCTCGGTGGCGGCATCCACTTCACCGGCGAAGATTACGCGGTGGACGCCTTCTGCGCGCGCCTGAAGCAGTTCTCGCAAACCTACGGCGTGCAGGTGTACCTGGAGCCGGGCGAAGCGGCCATCACCAACAGCGCCTCGCTGGAAGTGACCGTGCTCGACACCCTATACAACGGCAAGCACCTGGCCGTAGTCGACAGCTCGATCGAAGCGCACCTGCTCGACCTGCTGATCTACCGCCTCAACGCCAAGATGGCCCCCAACGATGGCGCGCACACCTACATGGTCTGCGGCAAGTCGTGCCTGGCCGGCGACATCTTCGGCGAGTACCAATTCGACAAGCCACTGGCCATTGGCGATCGCCTGTCGTTCGTCGACACGGCGGGCTACACCATGGTCAAGAAAAACTGGTTCAACGGTTTGAAGATGCCGTCCATCGCGGTCAAGCAACTCGACGGCAGCGTCGAGGTGGTGCGCGAGTTCGGTTTCGAAGACTACGTTTCGAGCCTGTCGTAAGACAGGCTTTCATGAAGGAGAGCAGCTGAATTGAAGAAGAACGTTCTTATCATTGGTGCAGGAGGTGTCGCCAAGGTGGTGGCCCACAAGTGCGCACAGCATAACGACGAACTGGGTCGTATTGCGATTGCGTCACGGAACATCTCCAAATGCCAGGCCATCATCGACAGCGTCAAGGCCAAGGGTAGCCTCAAGGTACCCGCCGACATCCAGGCCTTCTCGCTCAATGCCCTCGATGTCGAGGCGACCAAGGCACTGATCCGCGAGACCGAATCGCAGATCGTGATCAACGTCGGTTCCGCTTTCCTCAACATGTCGGTGCTGCGTGCCTGCATCGATACCGGTGTCGCCTACCTGGACACCGCGATCCACGAAGAGCCGGGCAAGATCTGCGAGACCCCGCCGTGGTACGGCAACTACGAGTGGAAACACCTCGAAGAGTGCCAACAAAAGAACATTACCGCCATTCTCGGCGTCGGCTTCGACCCGGGTGTGGTGAACAGCTACGCGAAACTCGCGCAGCAACAGTACTTCGACCAGATCGACTCGATCGACATCCTGGACGTGAATGCCGGTTCCCACGGCAAGTACTTCGCCACCAACTTCGACCCGGAAATCAACTTCCGCGAGTTCACCGGGCAAGTGTGGAGCTGGCAGAACAGCCAGTGGACCAGCAACACCATGTTCGAAGTCAAGCGCACCGACGACTTGCCGGTAGTGGGTTCGCAGAACCTGTACCTCACCGGCCACGACGAAGTGCACTCGATCTCGAAGAACCTGAACGTGCCGAACGTGCGCTTCTGGATGAGCTTCGGCGAGCACTACATCAATGTGTTCACCGTGCTGAAGAACCTCGGCCTGCTCAGCGAGCAACCGGTGAAAACCGCCGAAGGCCTGGAAGTGGTACCGCTCAAGGTGGTCAAGGCCGTACTGCCCGACCCGGCCTCGCTGGCCCCGGGCTACACCGGCAAGACCTGCATCGGTGACCTGGTCAAGGGCACCAAGGACGGCCAGCCGCGCGAAGTGTTCATCTACAACGTGGCGGATCACGAAGAAGCCTACGCCGAGACCGACAGCCAGGGCATCTCGTACACCGCCGGCGTGCCGCCGGTGGCTGCCGCCCTGCTGGTCGCCCGCGGTGAGTGGGACGCCGGCCGCATGGTCAACGTCGAGGAACTGCCGGCCGAGCCGTTCCTCAAGGCGCTGGACGTGATGGGCCTGCCGACCCGCGTCAAGGATGAAAACGGCGACCGTCCGTGGGACGCGCAAGCCTAAGCAGCAACAGGAAGGGGCGCCAGATGGCGCCCCTTCTGTTTCTATACAGTCACAGCCTCGTGGGAGCGGGCTTGCCCCGCGATTTGGCCGCTGCAGATTCACGTGTTACTTGCGTGCCTCCAGAATCAGGTTGAACGGCGTCTGCGTCGCCCGCCGGAACCTGCTGAACCCCGCCTCCTCGAACACCGCCCGCAAGCGTGCCTCCCCCGCCTGCGCCCCCAGCCCCAGCCCGACTTCCTGCGACAGTGAATTGGGCGTGCAGATGAACGTCGACGCGGCATAGAACAACCGCCCCACCGGGTTGATGTTGGCGTCCAGGCTGTCCTCGGCGAACGGCTCGACCAGCATCACCGTGCCATCGGCCTTCAGTGCCTTGTACGCATGCCGCGCAGCGCCAACCGGGTCGCCCATGTCATGCAGGCAATCGAAGAAGCACACCAGGTCCAGATCGTGGCCGGGGTAGTCCTTGGCCGACGCCTGCTGGAAGCTCACCTGCCCGCCCACACCGGCTTCCCGTGCCCGTTCGGTCGCGGTGGCCACCGACGGCGCGTGGTAGTCATAGCCGACAAAATGCGACTGTGGAAACGCCTGGGCCATGACGATGGTGGAGGCACCATGACCGCACCCCACATCCGCCACCTGCGCGCCGGCCTGAAGCTTGCCGACCACGCCCTCCAGCGCCGGCAGCCAATCGGCCACCAGGAAGGTGCGATAGCCCGGGCGGAAGAAGCGTTCGGTGCCACTGAACATGCACGGGTGGTGGTCACCCCAGGCCAGCGCGCCATCGCCGCGCATGGCCTTCACCAACTTGTCCTTGTCGTGGAACAGCGCCGCCAGCACCGCCGCGCCGCCGGCCATGTAGGCCGGCGAGTCTTCCAGCGCCAGGGTCATGGCCTGCTCTTCGGGAAGGGTGAAATTACCGTGATCGTGCACCACGTAACCCGCCGCGGCCTGGCCATTGAGCCATTCGCGCACCAGCCGTGGCTGGCAGCCGGTGCGCTCAGCCAGCACCTCGGGGCTGACCGGCTGGCTGTCGGCCATCGCCCGGTACAGGCCGAGCTCGTCGCCCAGCACCACGTTGGCCAGGGTCGCCGCGGCGCCCATGTCGCCCACCAGCTTGCCCATGAATTCGTGAAGCCTTGCCTCGTCCATGACCTGACCTCCTCTGCAGGAAGGCCACCGTCGGCGACGTCCGGTCCGGGGCGGTGGTCGGATCGATGATAGGCCCGCAGCAGAACCGGGCCCGGGCTTTAAGTCTAGACCCGCCTGCGTTATCTTCGCCGCGCTGCCGGCACACCCGCCACTACCGGACGGCCGCACCCGCGCAGCAAAGGAATTGCCACCATGTTCTCCAGCCGTACCCTCGTCCTTGTCCTGGGCGTTGCCTTCATCATCATCGACCAGTGGGTGAAGCTGATCGCCCTGGTAGCCCTCGACAACCACAGTTATGTGCTGGGCAACCAGAGCATCTGGCTCGACCTGGCCCTGAGCCTCAACCCCGGCGCCTTCCTCAGCCTGGGTGCCGGCATGCCGGTGCTGCTCAAGCAACTGATCTTCGTGGTCGCCGTGGGGGTGGTGTGCTGCTGGGCCAGCGTCTGGGCGTTCAGGCACTGGCAGGCGACGCCGATCAAGGCCTTCGCCGCCTGGTTCATCGCTGTGGGCGGGCTGTCCAACCTGATCGACCGGGTGTTTCGCGAGGGGCATGTAGTCGACTACCTGGTGCTCAACATCGGGTCGCTGCACACCGGCGTGTTCAACCTGGCGGATATCGCCATCATGGCCGGCGCGGCGGTGCTGCTGGTCGATGCCCTGACCAGGCCAGCCAAGCGCTGAGCGACGGTTTGAGCCTTGAGGCCTTCCCGGCTTGCAGTTGGCTCACTCAATCCCTGTAGGAGCGGCCTTGTGTCGCGAAAGGGCCGCAGCGCGGCCCCAGGATTTCAGCGGGATGCGGGAACGCCGGGGCTGCTGCGCAGCCCTTTCGCGACACAAGGCCGCTCCTACAGCGGACGTACAGGTTCATTGTGTGGGCGCTGCAACCTCACTGGCCGGCGCCAGCTGCAGCACTGCACTTGTGTAGTCCCACTCCTCCTGCACCTTGTCCGGGTGCTCGTTCAGGCGGATGCCATAGGACGGAATGATCTGCCGCACCTTGGCCTGCCATTCAGGCGTGGCCAGCTTGTCCTTGAACACCTTGCCCAGCAGGTCGAGCATGATCGGTGGCGCGGTCGAGGCCCCCGGCGAGGCGCCCAGCAGCCCGGCGATGCTGCCGTCCTTGGCGGTGACGATCTCGGTACCCAGCTTGAGCACTCCGCCCTGGTTCTCGTCCTTCTTGATGATCTGCACCCGCTGCCCGGCCTGCCACAGGCGCCAGTCCGCCGGCTTTGCCTCGGGGAAATAGGTCTGCAGCGCAGCAAAACGGTCGTCGTCGGACTGCAGCACCTGACCGATCAGGTACTGCACCAGGTCGAACTCGCGCAGCCCAACCCGCACCATGGGCCAGGTGTTGTGAACCGTGGTGCTGCCCAGCAGGTCCAGCAGCGAACCCTGCTTGAGGAACTTGGTGGAGAAGGTGGCGAACGGCCCGAACAGGATCATCCGCTTGCCATCGAGCACCCGGGTATCCAGGTGCGGCACCGACATCGGTGGCGCACCGGTGGCGGCGATGCCGTAGGCCTTGGCCATGTGACGTTGGGCGATGGCCGGGTTGTCGGTGACCAGGAACGAGCCGCCCACCGGGAAGCCGGCATAGTCCTTGGCCTCGTCGATGCCGGATTTCTGCAGCAACGGCAGCGCGGCGCCGCCGGCACCGATGAACAGGAACTTGGCGTCAGTGGCGGCGGTGCTGCCATTCTTGAGGCTCTTGTACTCGACGTGCCAGCTGCCATCGGCGTTGCGGGTGATGTTCTCGACCTCGGTGGACAGCTTGAGGTCGAAGTTTGGCCGGGTCTGCAGGTAGCCCACGTACTGGCGGGTGATCTCGCCAAAGTTGACGTCGGTGCCGATCGGCGTCCAGGTCACCGCGAGCTTCTGGTTGGGGTCGCGCCCTTCCATCATCAGCGGCACCCACTTGGCGATCTGCGCGTGGTCTTCGGAATACTGCATGGGCTTGAACAGCGGGCTGGCCTGCAGCGCCTCGTAGCGTTTGCGCAGGAACCGGATGTTGTCATCGCCCCAGACGAAGCTCATGTGCGGGGTGGTGTTGATGAACGAGCGAGGGTTCTTCAGCACCCCCTGCTTCACCTGCCAGGCGAGGAACTGCCGGGTGATCTGGAACGATTCGTTGATCTCCACCGCCTTGCTGATGTCGATCTTGCCGTCCTTCTCCGGCGTGTAGTTGAGCTCGGCCAGGGCTGAGTGCCCGGTGCCGGCGTTGTTCCAGCCGTTGGAGCTTTCTTCGGCAACCTTGTCCAGGCGCTCGACCATTTCCATCGACCAGCCCGGCTCCAGCTCATTGAGCCACACGGCGAGGGTGGAACTCATGATGCCGCCGCCCACCAACATCACATCGACCTTCTTCGTGTCCGCCGCCTGGGCGCTAGCCAGGCCCAGTACAACGATGAGGACGGCCAGCCCCCATCTGCTTCTCTTGGTGATTTTCATGGTCGCTCCCGCGAGTCGCAGCGCGTCCCGCTCCGATTCCTGCCCGTGCCCGCCTGCCCATGCGCCCGACATGGCCCATGACCAGAGCATTCGGCTGCAAGCTTAGCTGACCGGGCTGCTCGGGTAGGGAAAGCCGCGACATTGAGGCAAGTTCGGTTGCAAAGTACGCGATGCTTGCACGATGCTGGATGGCTTTACGGACCACGGCACAGGCAATGGACAAGGACATGCATTGATGGACATTTTAGGGATCCCGCTATTCGTGGTGCTGTTGACGTTCCTGATGGTGGCCGCGGTGATCGATCATCGGCGACGCAAGCAAGGGTTGCTCGTCCTGCGCCAGCAAGGGTTCGAGTACATTTTCAACGGTAAAGGCAGAACGTATCTGGCCTTCAACCTGCCTGAGGCCACGATCCGCATCGGCAAGCTCGGCGCAGCCCAGTGCCTGCAACGCCCGGTCAGCATCATTTCGCACTTTGAATGGAAATGGGTCGAGCAGAACGCCGTCAAACGCGAGAACCGCTTCGTGTTCTTCCTCAGCGACCTGGAGATTTCCATGCACGAAGTCTTCTACAGCACCGACGAACGCCTGGCCGAAGTCGAATGGGCCAAGCTCCAGGCGGTGTACAACCACGCTGTCTCCTACCAGACACAGGTAATCGAGCAAATGCCACGAACCGACACCTACGATCTTTTCATCTCCCACGCCAGCGAAGACAAGGAAGCCTTCGTCCGTCCCCTGGTCAACGCCTTGCAGGCTCTGGGCCTGCGGGTATGGTACGACGAGTTCACGCTGGAGATTGGCGACAGCCTGCGCCGGTCCATCGACCATGGCCTGGGTCATTCGCGGTTTGGCATCGTGGTGCTGTCTCCTTCGTTCTTTGCCAAACAATGGACCCAGTACGAGCTAGACGCGCTGGTCAACCGTTCCATGTCCGGCGAGAAAGTGGTCTTGCCCATCTGGCACGAGGTGCAGCACCTGGAAGTTTCCCGTTACAGCCACAGCCTGGCAGACAAGGTTGCCTTCTCATCGTCGACGCTGAGCATCGATGAAATGGCGACGGCATTCCTGCGCGTTGTACAGCGCGAACTGCACTGAAAAACCCTGCGGCGTATACACGACACTTGTCTTCTCGATATCTCATCAATACTGTATGCATAAACAGCATTCATGAGATATGTGCATGCAACTGATCGCCAAACTCGGCATCCTCGCCGACGCCGCCAAATATGACGCTTCCTGCGCCAGCAGCGGCGCGCCCAAGCGCGGTTCGCGTGGCCGTGACGGGCTGGGCGCCACCGACGGAACAGGCATCTGCCACAGCTACACCCCCGACGGGCGCTGCGTGTCACTGCTCAAGGTGCTGCTGACCAACTTCTGCCTGTACGACTGCCAATACTGCGTCAACCGCCGCTCCAGCAACGTGCCGCGGGCACGCTTCAGCCCTGAAGAAGTGGTGCGCCTGACCCTGGATTTCTATCGGCGCAACTGCATCAGCGGGTTGTTCCTGAGCTCCGGGATCATCCGCTCGGCCGACTACACCATGGAGCAGTTGATCCGGGTTGCGCGCCTGCTGCGCGAGGAGCACAACTTCCGTGGCTACATCCACCTCAAGACCATCCCGGATGCCGACCCGCTGCTGATCGAAGAAGCCGGGCGCCTGGCCGACCGGCTCAGCGTCAATATCGAGCTGCCCACCGATGCCAGCCTGCAGCGCCTGGCCCCGGAGAAGCAGGCCAGCACCATCCGCCAGGCCATGGGCGTGATCCACCAGGGCCAGCAAGCGGTGGCCAACGAGCCCCGAGCGCCGCGCTTCACCCCCGCCGGGCAAAGCACCCAGGTGATCGTCGGCGCCGATGCCACCGACGACAGCACCCTGCTGCGCAACGCCGAGTCGCTGTACCAGGGCTACGGCCTCAAGCGCGTGTACTACTCGGCCTTCAGCCCGATCCCCGACAGCCCCGCCAGCGTGCCCCTGGCCGCCCCGCCGCTGCTGCGCGAGCACCGCCTGTACCAGGCCGATTTCCTGTTGCGCGGCTATGGCTACAAGGCCGGCGAGCTGCTTGGCGCAAGTGGCAACCTGGCGCTGGACATCGACCCGAAACTGGCCTGGGCGCTGGCCAACCGCGAGGTGTTCCCGCTCGACGTCAACCGCGCGGAACCTGCGCTGCTGGCGCGCATCCCCGGGATCGGCCTGCGCAGCGTGCAACGCATGGTGGCCCTGCGTCGCGAACGGCGAATCCGCTACGACGACCTGATCCAGTTGCGCTGCATGCTGGAAAAAGCCCGCCCGTTCATCGTCACCAGCGACTACCGACCGGCCCAGGCCGAACTGCGCAGCGGGCTGTTGCGCGAGCGCCTGCGCGAACCCCAGGCCCCCGTGCAGATGGGGTTGTGGGGGTGATCGCGCTCGATTGCGACGACTGCTTCGCCACCTGGCGCGACCAGGCCAGGCGCCTGCTCGGCCACGGTATCGACCCGGCCGAAGTCACCTGGGGCCAGGGCCCGATGGACGACCTGCTGGCCGTCCCCCAGGCGCTGCCCGAAGGCCCAGGCCCCTTCCATGCCCGGGTGCCGGCGGCCTTGCTGGCGCAACTGGAACAGGCCGGGCGCTACCGCGGTGAACAGCGCTGGAACCTGCTGTACGAAGTGCTCTGGCGCGTCGCCCACGGCGACCGCACCGCCATGCTCGCCGGCGACCGCCTGGGCAGCGAGCTGCAACGGCGCATCAAACAGGTCGGCCGCGAAGCCCACCACCTGCATGCCTTCGTGCGCTTCGTGCCATTGCCTGCGGCGCTGGCCGAACACCTGCAGCTGGACCTGGTGGCCTACCACGAACCGGCCCACGACATCCTCGACAGTGCCAGCGGCCACTTTGCCGAGCGCCTGGGGCGCCAGCGCTGGCTGATCGCCACGCCCCGCGACGGCGTACGTTACGACGGTGCGTCGCTTGAATACCAGCGGCGCTGCCCCGAAGCCTGGCAGCAATGGGCGCGCACTGCCGAAGACCCCGACGCCGAGCTGTGGCTGACCTATTACCGCCACACCTTCAACCCGGCCCGGCTCAACCCGGACGCCTTGCGCCAGCACCTGCCCGGGCGGTTCTGGCGCCATCTGCCGGAAGGGCCACTGATTCCGCAACTGGTGGGCCAGGCGCGCCATGGCAAGCAGCGGGACGGCCAGGCACGGGAAGTGGCGCAACAGCCTGGCAAACAGATCACCGCCAGCCCCGCGCGGCCTGTCAGGTCACCTTCCTCCAAGCCTTGAGCAGCGTGCGTCAACCCTGCGCAAATCATTCGTCCGAATGCTAATTGTGAAAATTACGTCAAATTTATATCCGTTCGGGCTATGACCGAGCGAGAAATCCTGACAGACTTATTGCTAATCGTTCTCATAAGCACTAGCAATAAGGATAAAGCCCGGCATGTCTTCGCTTCGCTTGCCCCGCCGCTTCACGCCCACGCGCAACCTGCTGGCCATGGCTGTCTGCATGGCTTCCCTGCCTCTCGCCGTCGCCGCCGAAACGCCGCAAGCCGATGCGCCGGCCGTGGTCGAGCTGGGTGCCACGGCCATCGACGATAGCCGCCTGGGCAGCACCACCGAAGGTTCGCAGTCGTACACCACCGGGGCAATGTCCACCGCGACCAAGCTGCCACTGACCATGCGCGAAACACCCCAGTCGGTGACCGTTATCACGCGCCAGCGCATGGACGACCAGGCCATGACCAGCATCAACGATGTGGCCAAGTACACGCCGGGCCTGTTCCTCAACCAGTCCAGCGGCCCGGGCCGCCAGAGCTACACTGCCCGCGGCTTTGACGTCGACAACATCATGTACGACGGCATCCCCAGCGCGTACACCGGCTGGGTGGTCGGCGCCCAGCCCAACCTTGCGATGTTCGACCGGGTGGAAGTGGTGCGCGGCTCCACCGGCCTGGTCACCGGCGCCGGCACTCCCTCGGCAGCCATCAACCTGGTGCGCAAGCGCCCATTGGCCGAGCAGAAAGTCACCCTGACCGGCGCCGCCGGCAGCTGGGACAACTACCGCGGCGAAATCGACGCCTCCAGCCCGCTCAACGACAGCGGCACACTGCGCGGCCGGGTGGTCACCTCGTACCGCGACGCCAACGGTTTTCGCGATGGCCAGGAAGAAGATCACGGCCTGTTCTACGCCATCACCGAAGCCGACCTGAGCGAGGACACCACCCTCACCCTCGGTTTCTCCAACCAGAAGGACAAGACCAACTTCTTCTGGGGCGCCATCCCCTCTGACCTCGGCGGCCATCACCTGGACCTGTCGCGCTCGTACAACCCGGGCACCGACTGGGAGAAAAAGGACCAGGAGATCAACACCCTGTTCGCCGAAGTGCGCCACCGCCTGGCCAACGACTGGAAGCTGCAGGTCAACGCCAACTACAGCGAGCAGGACGCGCTGTTCCGCGGCTCGTACCAGTCGCGCTGGAACGCCGCCAAGACCCTGAGCCGCACGGTCTACCAGTCCAAACACGACGAGAACCAGCTGGGCCTGGATGCCTTCGCCAGTGGCCCGTTCCAGGCCCTGGGCCGCACCCACGAACTGGTGGTCGGCGCCAGCAAGCGCCTCTACGACATGAACGAGGACAACTACAGCCCGTACAACACCGACTACCCCCTCAATGGCGGCAAGCCCGGCTTCGTGCATACCAGCAACAACCGCTACCTGATCAACCAGGAAGGCGTCTACAGCACCACCCGCCTGAGCCTGGCCGACCCGCTCAAGCTGATCCTCGGCGGGCGCCTGGACTGGTACGACTACGACCAGCGCGACAACGATGCCGGCGACTACAAGGTCACCCGCAAGGTCACCCGCTACGGCGGCCTGATCTACGACCTGGATGACCATCACTCGGTCTACGTCAGCTACACCGACATCTTTACCCCGCAGGACGGACGCGACGGTTCCGGCAAGCCGGTAACGCCGATCGTCGGCAAGAACTACGAGGTCGGCATCAAGGGCGAGTACTTCGACGGCGCACTGAACGCCAGCCTGGCCGTGTTCCGCATCGACCAGGAAAACCGCCAGGTCGAGGTGAAACTGCCGGACTGCCCGCAACTGAGCTGCTACCAGGCCTCCGGCGAGGTGCGCAGCCAGGGCATCGACTTCGAACTGCAGGGCGCGCTGACCGACCAGTGGCAAATCGGTGGCGGCTACACCTATGCCCGCGTCCACACCATCAAAGACCAGAACAACCCGCAGAACATCAACAAACCGCTCAACTCCGACACCCCCGAGCATCAGTTCAAGCTCTACACCACGTACCGCTTCCAGGGCCCGCTGGAAAAACTGCGCGTGGGAGGCGGCGTCACCTGGCAGAGCCGCATGTACAACGACATCGCCCTCACCGATGGCAGCAGCTACCGCTTGATCCAGGGCGCCTATGCGGTCACCGACCTGATGGCCGGCTACCAGGTCAGCCCGCATCTGGACCTGCAGCTCAACGCCAACAACGTGTTCGACAAGCACTACTACTCGTCGATTTCCGATTCGGTGGACTACGGTGGCGACACCTTTGGCGACCCACGCAACTTCATGCTGACCGCCAAGTACAGCTTCTGACGTTCACAGGCGCATGGATGCGCCGCTCCCCTCCTGCCCTGCGGCCAGACTTGTATACAAACTGTCTACCCGGTTAGACTCCGCGCCTTTTCCAGCGAGCCCGCCCATGGCCAGGATTACCGGACGCAACGCCACCCTCTGCGGCCTCGCCGCCATCCTGCTATGGAGCACCGCCTCGGGCCTGATCCGCAGCGTCAGCCAGCATTTCGGCGCCATTGGCGGAGCGGCGCTGATCTACACCCTGGGCGCGCTGTTGTTGCTGGTCTTGCTGGGCAAGCCACGTTTGCGCAAAGCTTCGCCCTGGTATCTGCTGGGCGGTTCGGCACTGTTCGTCGCCTACGAGATCTGCCTGTCACTGGCGCTGGGCTACGCCCTGGACAGCACCCAGGCGATCCAGCTGATGGTGGTCAACTACCTGTGGCCGAGCCTGACCGTGCTGCTGGCGATCGTGATGAACCGCCAGGCGGCGCGCTGGTACATCGTGCCAGGCACCGCGCTGGCACTGCTCGGCATTCTCTGGGTGGTCGGCAGCGATGGCCTGTCGCTGGCCAGCGTGCTCGCCAACATCCGCTCCAACCCGTTGGGCTATGGCCTGGCGGCCAGCTGCGCGATCACCTTCGCGCTGTACTGCAACATCACTCGCCGCTACGCCGACGGGCAGAACCATGTGGTGCTGTTCTTCCTGCTCACCGCAGCGGTGCTGTGGCTCAAGTACGCCATCAGCGCAGAAACACTGCCGGCCTTCAGTACTGGCGCCAGCCTGGAACTGCTCGGGGCGGGCCTGTCCATCGCCGGTGGCTACGCGCTGTGGAACTTAGGGATCCTGCGCGGAAACCTGACCCTGCTGGCCACCGCCTCGTACTTCGCCCCGGTGCTGTCGTCGGCGTTCGCCGCGCTGTGGCTCGGGGCGCACCTGGCCCTGCAGTTCTGGCAGGGAGCGCTGCTGGTCACCCTGGGTTCCTTGCTGTGCTGGCAGGCGACCCGCCAACCTCGCGCTGGTACCTGATCCGGCTCGGTCACCTGCCCTCCTACAGTGGCTAGGTGATTCTTTGGCCGAACCGGCTCACCCCTTGATGGCTTTCTCGATGGCTGCGATGTCGATCTTGCCCATGTCCATCATCGCCTCCCAGGCCCGTTTGGCTGCCGCCCGGTCGCTGCCGGCGACGGCCTGGGTCAGCACGCGCGGGCTGATCTGCCACGACAGCCCCCACTTGTCCTTGCACCAGCCACACACGCTCTCCTGACCGCCGTTGCCGACGATGGCGTTCCAATAGCGGTCGGTCTCTTCCTGGCTGTCGGTCGCCACCTGGAACGAGAACGCCTCGCTGTGGCTGAACGCCTTGCCGCCGTTGAGGCCGATGCAGGGGATGCCCATTACCGTGAACTCGACGGTGATCACATCGCCCTGCTTGCCCGACGGGTAGTCGCCGGGGGCCTTGTGCACGGCGGTCACCCGGCTGTCGGGGAAGGTCCGGGCGTAGAAATTCGCGGCCTCTTCGGCATCGGTGTCGTACCACAGACAGATGCTGTTCTTCGGGGTCATGTGCAGGTCTCCTGTGGCCTTGCGAAGGTCCCAGGAGTCTAGCCCCCCTGCCCGCCAGCACTGGCGGTACGCGATCAGCGGCCGGCCAGGGGGATCCACAGGTCGACGTAACCGCCACCGTGCAGCGGGTCGAAATCGGCGCTGTACAGCTCGAACTCCGGCGCATCGGCGGCCTGGTAGCCGGACGCCGGCAACCACTGGTTGAACACGGTGTAGACCGTCTGGTGGATCATCGACACATGGCCCTGGTGGCGGAACACCGCATAATCCCGTGGCGCCAGCCGGAAGTGGCTGAAGTTCGGCGGCAGGTCGCGGCTGCTGGCCACCTCTACCCCAGCGATGTACTCGAAACTGCCGTCGTCGCCGGGGTTGCAGCACACCCCGTAGGTGGCATCACCGACCTGGCCCGGCACCCGCCCCACGTAAGGGTCGAAGGCCTGCCACAGGCCAGGGATACCTTCGTTGCGCTCGAAGGTGAAGCGCCCGCCGAGGCCAGCGATGATGAAGGCATCGCGGTGTTCGAAACGCGGTTCGGCAAGCGGGATGAAGTCGAGTGTTTTCATGCGCAGGGGCTCCAGCAAGGCAGAGGGGTCGTGGGCCTGGCCGCGCAACTGGCTCGGCGGCATGCCGAACAGCTCGCAGAAGGCCCGGGTGAACGCTTCGTGGGAGCTGTAGCCAGCGGCCAGCGCTACTTCAAGGATGTCCGGGCAGCCACCGCGCAAGGCCTGCGCGGCACGGCTCAGGCGCCGGGCCCGCACATAGCGCATCACCGGCCAGCCGGTGGCAGCGGCGAACTGGCGTGCCAGGGCGAACGGCGAAAGCCCGAAGTGCCGAGCGACACGGCCCAGGTCCAGGTCGGTGTCCAGGGCCGTCTCGATGTACCACAGGATGTGTTCGATGCTTCGCATTCCCTTGCTCCTCAGTCAGCGCAGCCACACTACCAAGGGTGTTGGCGGACCACTTGATCGTTCTTGCGCGCAGCCATCGCAGCCTGTTTCAGCGAGCCTGTCCTTCGGCTCGATGTTGACTGAAGGCCAGGTGGTAACCGTTGCAGTCACGCACCCCGAACTCTCGCGAGCCATGCGCCATGTCCTGCAACGGCCAGGCGATGTCGGCTCGCTTCCTGACTTGGGCGAAGTAGCCATCGACATCGTCGATGATCAGGTAAAAGGTGCCGGAGCAGGCCATCGGCTGCTGCCACAAGTCGTCTTGGGTGAACACCAGCGTGCAGTCCTGCAGGCGTGCGGTGAGGGTCGACTGTGCGCTGTCGCTGACACTAAAGCCGAGTACGTCGCGGTAGTAGTCGCGTGTGCCTTCCAGATCGGTGCAACGCAGAAGCAGGGCAATGGGCATGCTGGCCTCGTCGATGAAAATCCTTGGGCTGAGGATCATCACCGTTAACAACCCAAGGCGACAAGGGCTGGCAGCGGGCAGCGATAGTGGCACAATGCCTCGCCTATCACCCGCCCCTATCAAGGAGGATTCATGTTGTCGCGCTCCATCCCGGCCATCTTGACTCTGGCCACCACACTGCTGCTCGGTGCCTGTGCCACGCAGCCCCCCGCTCCACCGCTTGGCCCCGTGCTGCCAGGTACACCGCAACGCAGCCAATGGATCGAACAGACCCTGGCGCGGGACCCGCTCGTCAATCCCAAGGACAAACCAGCTGTCTATCCGAGCACCGACGAGACTGTGGCCACGCTGCGCAAAGAGCGCAATCTGCCTGTGCCGGATGAGTATTGGGCACTGTACAAACAGAACCTCGACACCCTGCGCACCGACATGCAGCAGCAGAAGGTTACCGGGCGCGCCGCCTACACCGCTGTCTACACCGACCAGCTCAACCGCGCTGACGACCAGACCCTGCAACGCCTCGCCACTGCGCCCGACAGCCTGGACAAGGCCAGCAGCCGGGCCTGGACCCAACGCATGATCGAGCGCCTGCTGACCTATATAACGGATGACAAGAAGGCCACCATCACCACCCTGCAAAATCACATGCAACGCATGGCGCTGATGGACCGCCAATACAAGGTCTGCGCGCTGTACAAAGACTGCTGGGACAAGCCGCTATCCAAATGACCTGGCCGGCGCCAGGTTTGACGCCGGGCGCCGCAGCGTTCAAGGTCGGTGCTGCACAGAGCAACCCAGCCTTGGCCTGACACGGAGACCGCCATGCATTTCGACCTGATCCAGACCCTGAGCCTGGCCGGCAAGCCGGATGTGCCCAACGATGACCGCCTCGGCTGCGCCGAGCGCCATGCCTGGGTCATCGACGGTGCCACCGACCTCGGCCCGGCCGGCCTGCTCGGCGAGCGCGGCGGTGCGGCCTGGCTGGCGGGCGCGGCGCAGCGTGCCTTCGCTGGCGCTTGCGGGCCATTGCAAGGTATCTGCGAGCAGGTATTCGACACCCTGGCCAAGGACTACGAGCAAACCCGCCAGCGCGAGCCGCTGGCCCCGTGGGAGCTGCCCCGCGCAGCCTTCGCCGCCGTGGCCCTGGAGGGCGACGAGCTGGTCTGCGCGCACCTGGCCGACTGCGTTGTGCTGCACCGCAGCGCCCGGGGCGTTGCCTTCCTTACCCCGGCCCCGGACCGCGAGGCCGAACGTGCCGAAGCCGCCGCCCTGGGCCCCGGCACCGGCGCCTTCGGTGTGCGCACTCCCGCGGTGCTGGCCGATCGCCGCGCCGCCCGCGAGCGGCCTCGGGCCGTGCTGGGTGTCGAACCCGAACAGGCCCGCGCCGGCACCTGCTACAGCCGCACTCCGGTGGCCAGGGGCGACGATGTGCTGCTGATGAGCGACGGCTTTGCCGCGTTGTTCGACACCTACCAGGCCTGCGACCCGGCCGCATTCATCACCCACCTGCTGACCCACGGGTTGGCCGACCTGGCCCGCACCCTGCGCAGCATCGAGCATGAAGACGCCGCCTGTGTGCGCTACCCGCGCTTCAAAATGAGTGACGATGCGTCGGCGATCTGGTTGAGGGTGGGCTGAGGCCAGCCGCAGAGAACGGCAGCCATCAGAAAAGGACTACACGCAAAACAGAAAGCATGAAGTCGATTACGCGCAAAGTCGGACGCAAGATGTTTCCGCGAACTACAAGTGCAGCGGACAAACACCCGCCCTATCGACTCATGTACAAGGAAGCGTGCAATGCTGATCCAACCCCTTCCCTCCCATGGCCCTTGGGACCAAGGCATCAGCCTTGACAGGCATACCGTGCTCAGTACCCCCATCGGCCTGAACGCACAGGGTCACATGCAGTTTGAAATCCTGCGCACCGACATCGGCGAGGCGCTGTTCCAGCTCAAGTACCGCGATGACTTCCAGCAGGTTGCCTTCCTGGCTCGTTCGGTAGCGGCCGCATTGGCCGGGCAACGCTTCGATCTGGTCATCCCCATGCCTGCCAGCAGGCAACGCCCCTGCCAGCCGGTCCACGAAGTGGCCAGGCAGGTGGCGGTGTTGCTGGGCAGCACCTACAGCGACCAGCTTTTGCTGAAAACCTGGCCCACCGCATTGATGTCCGACCTCGCCAACTATGAACAACGGGCCGAGGCGCTGGCCGGCTGTTTCATCGTCAACGACACCTTGCGCCATAGCGCCGATGTGTTGCTGCTGGACGACCTGGTCGACACCGGCGCCTCGTTGGAGGCTGCCTGCACTGCCCTGCGCGAATGCGCCAGCATTCGCAGCATCTCGCTGGTTGCCCTGACACGCAGGCACTGAGCAGGCAAAAAAAAGGCGCCTGACGGAGGCGCCAAAACATTCACCTGTAACCAAAGGAGCGCGTGGGCTTCTGAAGGTGAATACGGGTAGTCACAGAATCGACAACGGATACTCGACGATCAGCCGCACCTCATCCAGGTCAGACTCGAACGCCGTGGCCCGGGTGGTGGCCTGGCGCACCCGCAGCGACAGATCCTTGGCCGCGCCGGTCTGCACCACGTACTTGACCTCGATATCGCGCTCCCAGCGCTTCTGGTCGGTGAGCGGGTCGCCGTTGCCGTCGCGACGCATGTAGAAGGCGTTGGCGTTGCTGTAGTCGGCGTCGCTGCCGCGCCCGTAACGGGTCATGAACGTCAGCCCCGGCACGCCGTAAGCGGCCATGTTCAGGTCGTAGCGCAGCATCCAGGAGCGCTCCTTGGGCGAGTTGAAGTCGCTGTACTGGATGGAGTTGTCGAGGAAGATCGAATCGGACTGGCGCAGGTAGTCGAAGTCATCGTCGCCGTTGTTGCGCTGGTGGCTGAGCGCCAGGGTGTGGGCGCCGTAGCGCACGCCGAGCTTGGCGCTCCAGATGTCGTTGTCGAACTGGCCGAGGCGCTGACGGCCTTCATCCTTGGCGTTGTAGAAATTGAACCCGCCGATCAGCGCCAGCTCGTCGCTGAGCGGCCAGGTCACGCTGGTGCCGGCGTAGTACTGGTTCCACACATCCTTCAGGCGGCTGCCGAACAGGCTGACGCTGACGTAGTCGTTGATCGCGTAGTCGCCACCGCCGTAGGCAATCCAAGGCGAATCCACCGGGCCGCCGTAGAAGGTCACGAAGTTGTCGCGCAGGTCGCTGGACACCGGCTGGCTCATGGCGTGCAAGCGCCCGCCCTGCAGGGTCAGGCCCTTGAGGCTGGTGTTCTCCACGGTCACGCCACGGAAGCTCTCCGGCAGCAGGCGCGAGTCGCCGGCGGCCACCATCGGGTTGGCCGGGAACACATCGCCCACCCGCAGCACGGTGTCGTACAGGCGCAACTTGGCGGCGCCGCCGACCTTGCTGTATTCGTCCCGGGCCTGGCCGTCGCGGTCCACCGGTAGCACGTCGAACGAGCTGCGCCCGCCATTGCGCCCACCGCCGGTGTCGAGCTTCAGCCCGAGCATGGCGAAGGCATCCAGCCCCACGCCCACGGTGCCTTCGGTGAAGCCGGACTCGAAGCGGGTGATGATGGCGTGGGCCCAGGCCTCGGAGTAGCCGTTGGCGCTGGCCTTGCCGCTGTTGTAGGTCGGCGCCGGGCCGTCGCGGTGGTCACGGTTGAAGTAGAAGTTGCGGTTGAGCACATTCAGGCGGCTGCCTTCGATAAACCCCTCCTGCTGCGCGTCGCCGGCCCAGGCGGCGGGGCCGGCCATTGCCACCAGGGCGGCCAGGGAAAGTGTCGGACCGTTTCTCATGCGATGCTCCTTCGCTGCGGCTGTTGTAGTTGTACGGCCTCGGCGCTGGAGCGTCCCTGGTCTGGCCAGATGCGCGTGCACCCAGCCCCTTCGGCCGAGGCTGATGCTCGCTGCTGGCGGATAACGGCAAGGTGATGGGCGGATTACAATTGCGTCATGCGCGCTGGCGCCTGGCAATGGGATGCTGGGTGGGCAGGTACTTGAGGTGGGTGAGGCTTGCGAGACAGGAGGGCTTGCTTCAACGCTTCAGAGCAGAGCGATAGGCCGCCGCACGCTCACGCTTGCCTACCGCCACCACCAGCACAACGACTCGCTGATCCTCTACCCGATAGACCAGCCGATAACCTGAGGACTTGAGTTTGATCTTGTAGTGGTTGGGCAAGTCGCGCATCGCGTCCGCTGGCACCCTGGGCAGTACCAGCCGCTCACGCAGCTTCTTCTTGGCTTGCTCACGCACGGTATGGCCGAGTTTCTCCCACTCCTTCAACGCAGAGGGCAGAAACTCGAGCTTATAGGTCATCCAGCTTTACCGGCACGCCCTTCTCGTGCGCACGTGCCTTGACCAGCTCCGCCAGTTCGATGTCTTCCAGTTGCTCCATCATCGCCTCATAGAGTTCAGCGGGCACCATGTAGCCCATGACGCGATTATGATTGAGCACTGCCACAGGCTGCCCCTGTGCACCTGCCATGACTGCCGTGGGATTCTTCTTCAATTCCGAGACGCTGACGGTGATGTCGGCAAAGATGTTCTGCATGATAAAGCCCTCAATGAAGGGCTAGATTTTGGTCTTTATTTAGGGCTCATTCAAGCCGTAAAGGTCGCTTTCCATAATCAGCTAACGACGCTTTGGGCCCGCCACAATGACGCAGCCTCTCTCCCCCGTCACCTGGCATTTCTACCAGTAGACACACGTCAGCCCCTCCCGAAACATGCCAACTGCCGGCCCGAAGGGAGTGCCCGCCATGCAAAGCGCCACGTTGTTCTGGAAGGTTGCCAATGGCGACCACCCCTGCCCGCATGCGTCTTCGCTGCTGGGCTGGGAGTTCATCTTCTATGAGCCGGACAAGCGCCAGGTGCGGGTGCGCTTCCATGCCTCGACTGCGTTGACCACGCCGCTGCAGTGCATCCACGGCGGCATGCTCGGGGCCATGCTGGATGACTGCATGGGCGCTGCGGTGCTGGCCGCCCTCGGCCCTGAAGAGGTGGCGCTGAGTGCCAGGCTGGAAACCCGCTTGCTGGCCCCGGCCCTGCCGGGCCACCTGGCCGGTGTGGCCAGAGTCACCCGCCGCACCGGCAAACTGCACTACACCAGCGGTGAACTGCACGCCGAAGACGGTACGCTGCTGGCGACCGCCAAGGCCTGCTACAAGGTCATCCCCCTGCCGCCGGGTGGGGTCTTGCAGGGCACCGTCGAGCCGGGCTGACGCCCTTGCAGTGCCATACCTTGCGCATCTGTAACCCTGGCGTCATGCCCCTGTTGGCTGGCGCTGGCTAGCCTGGGCTTCGAAACCGTACCCCTTTCGGAGGCCCACCATGCTACGACTGACCCTGAGCGCCGCGTTGCTGGCGCTATCCCTCTCGGCCCAGGCCACAGGCTTTACCACCCGGCCCAACGAACAACTGCTGGAGGACCACCAGCAAGCCGTGGCCGCCTACGCGGCTGAGCGCGCCAAGCCCATGCCGGAGATCGTCGACTACCGCTACGGCATGCGCCTGGACGTTGCCCGCCTGGTGCGCCAGTCGGCCGACCCACGCGACTGCAACGTCGTGCCCCGCCTGATGACATACGAGGACAGCCAGGGCACCCTGCGCACCCTCCGCTACGTGATGCAGTCGCAGTGCATCAACAACAAATGACCTGCTGGCGCCACGCCTGGCCTCAGACGCCGACACGCCCACGTTGTGCCAGGCTGCGATAGCCCAGCCACAGCACACACGACAGCAACGCCCCCAGCAGCACCATCAGCTCAACGCTGTAGCGTGCCACCAGCGCCGCAAAGCCGAGCACTTCACGGTACACCTGGATATCGGCGCTGCCGTCGGCATGCCGGATGCTGATGCCGCCCTGGCGGACCTGCGAGTAGTCAGTGTCGAAATACACCCATATCCGGCTCTCGCCCGCCGCTTCGATACTGGGGATTTCGATAAGGTTGGTGGGCGCCTCCAGCAGGGTATCGTTGCCAGCGGCGTCGCGAATCTGCACCAGGCCCTTCGCCGGCAGGCGGATGTGCACGGCCTGCAGAGGGCGCTGCCGGTGGTTGAGCAGTTCGATCAGCAGCCCGGTGCGGTGGTCCACCAGCCCCGCCTCGAAGGGTTTGGCGAACAACTGCAGGTACGGAGCCTGGGCCAGCTCCACCAGCTTGTCGACCTGCGGGTCAGCGAGCGTGCCGTTGCCGATCTGGCGGACGAGCCCATGCAGACGCTCGTACTTGAGCAACGCGTTGGCCGTGCTGATACGTTCGCTGAACTGGCCCGGGTAGGTAAGGTGGGCGTAGGTCAGGCGCGCTTCGAGGCGGTCGTCGTCGCGCAGCAGGGCGTAGAGCGCGGTGGCGGCGACCGCGACGACCAGCAGGCCCGCGAGGGCTTTACCGACTTTTTCCCAGCTCACCTTGGGGTTCCTTGTACTTCAGGGTTGGCGACAGGCAATGGCGGGCAAGGGTGCCAAGAAGCGGGGGCCGGGGCAAGGCATCTTTGTCCTGGCTGGCTCATCCTCTGCTCAGCAACCCCGGCACCGCCACCACCAGCATCGCCACCCCGGACAGGGTCAGCAGCCCCAGCACGATCCGGCGAAAGGCCAGCTCGCTGATGCCCAGGTACAAGCGCGTGCCGAACAGGGTTGGCAGCGCCATCGCCAGCGCCACCACGGCAAATGACGGTAGCAGCGCCGCCGTCACTAGCCCGCTGCCGATGTAGGTGAGCAGGGTCACCGCCAGCATCGACAGGTTGAAGTTCTGGATCACCGCGCGCTGGGTGTCGCGCTCGAAGCCGCGCAAGGTGCACCACAGTGTCGGCACGGTGCCGGTGAAGCCGCCGATACCGCCCAGTACACCCCCGACCATGCCCACCGCGCCATCGGCCAGGCGCCCGCCGCGCAACCTGGGCAGGCGCGGCGCCAGCAGCATCAGCGGGCACCACAGCACCAGCAGGCTGCCGAATACCGCCTTGAACCACAACATGTCCAGGTACGGCAGCACCCAAACTCCCAGCGGAATGCCAGCCAGGCCGCCGAGCACGAAGGGCCACAGCAGGCCCCAGCTGAACCCCCGGCGCACACTGAACACGGCGATCAGCTGGCCGCTGAGGCTGCCGAACACGGTCAGCACCGCCGCCGCCTGGGGTTCCAGGCCCCAGGCCCAGAACGACATGGCCACCATGCCGAAGGCAAAGCCCGACAGGCCTTGGACGAAACCGGCGACGACAGCGCCGAGGGCGATCAGTAACAGCGGGTCCATGAACACTCCGTAAAGGTGGCCAGTGGGGCAGCATTCCCCACCCATCAGTGGGTGACTATCCCCAGCTTTGCGGCAAAGCCTGAGCGTATCGCGTTCGCATCTTTTGTAACATCTTGAAATACCTGGCCCATGGCCACATTGCCGTTGGCACAGCCGTTGCTCATCCCACCTACAGGGCACGGCGCCACCCCCGAGGGTGGGCAACAGATGCCCGTTGCACAACACGGGGCATACCGCAATGAAGAAACCAGCAGCAACATCCCTACAGATGTTCAGGTTGTCCTCGATCACGGCGTTGCTGCTCAGCTTCGGGCTGGTGGGCGCGGTTGCCGGGTCGCTGGACGACGTGAGCCAGCCACCGCCTACCGACCCTTCCGCCTACAGCGACCCACCCGCCGACCCAGTGGCGGCAGCGGCGGCCCTTGAAGCGCTGAAAAGCATGCCCGAAGCCAACCAAGGCTCGCTGGAGCTGACCAATGGGGTTTACGGCGACCGCGCCACGGTAACCACCGACAACGTGCTACAGCCGGCGCAGCAGACATCACGCAAGTACCCTACCAACGGCAAGCCCAGCCCGCTGTTCGGCGCCGAGCCGTTTACCCAGCAACTGCTGCTGTTCGAAGAATTCGGCCCGGAAAAACTCGACCCGGCCACCCCGCCCTACCAACTGACGTTCCCGCCACCCATCCTCGGCCCGGCCCCCGCCCAGGACCCGAACATCGTGGCCCGCAGCAGCCCCAACGGCAACGCCCTGGAAGCCTTCCTCACCCAGCCCGGGCTGACGCCGTTCCCGTCGCAGTATGCCAACGTGCTCGACCGCAACCCGTGGAAGGCGCAGATCGAGATGTTCCTCAACCGCAACTCGGTAGGCTCGCCCGCCGAAGGCCGCCCGCCAGGAAAGGGCTGGTCGCACCAACGCTGGAACGAGTTCTACCCGCAGGCCGCGTTCAAGACCGCGCAGGCCGGTGCGCGCATCAACCAGGGCCTGCGCGACCGCAAGCAGCTGCACGGCTACAGCAAGGGCGAATTCGGCCCCGGCGGCCTGTACTACCAGACCTCGGATATTCCCACCACCCTGGGTACCACCAAAGGCATCGACACACGCTTCCACCCGAAGATGCCGCTGCAGAACCACAAGGCGCTGTGGACTTTCGACGGCACCTTCCCGGTCAAGCTGCTGATGGTGCGCTACGGCCAGCCGGTGCTGATGCGCCACTACAACGCGCTGCCGATCGACCCGTCGGCCAACTACGGCTTCGGCCTGCACACCATCTCCACCCACGAACACAACGGCCACTCGCCGGCTGAAAGCGACGGCTTCGCCAACGCCTACTTCTTCCCCGGCCAGTACTACGACTACCGCTGGCCGATCCAGCTGGCCGGCTACGACACCATCAACACCCGCGCCCAGGACCCACGCGCCGCCTTCCCCTGCTCGCCCGGCGAAACCCTGTTCGTCAATGACAGCTCACCGGGCCTGAAGACCTGCGAGAACGGCAGCATCAAGATCCGCGGCGACTGGCGCGAAACCATGAGCACCCACTGGTTCCACGACCACATGCTCGATTTCACCGCGCAGAACGTCTACAAGGGCAACGCGGTGATGATGAACTACTACTCGGCCATCGACCGCGGCAACGAAGCCCTGCAGGACGGCGTCAACCTGCGCTTCCCCAGCGGCAGCGCGATGCCCTGGGGCAACCGCGACTACGATGTCAACCTGGTGATCGCCGACAAGGCCTGGGATGCCAATGGCCAGCTGTGGTTCAACCCGTTCAACACCGATGGCTTCCTCGGTGACCAGATCCTCGTCAACTGGCAGTACCAGCCAAAGCTGAAAGTGCGCGCGCGCAGCTACCGCTTCCGCCTGCTCAACGGCTCGGTGTCGCGCTACTTCAAGTTTGCCATCGTGCGTGAAGTGGCCGGCAACACCGGCGAGTTCAAGGGCCCGAGCGGCTCCAATGTGTCGTACAACCGCGTGCCGTTCCACATGATCGCCAACGACGGCAACATCATGGAACACGCCGTGCCGTTCGACGGCAGCATGGACCTCAACGGCGATGGCGACCGCCAGGACAACAACGCCATCCTGCCGCTGCAGGGCATCGCCGAGCGCTACGACATCATCGTCAACTTCGCCAAGAACGGCATCAAGGCCGGTGACAAGCTGTACTTCGTCAACCTGATGGAGCATGAAACCGGCAAAGGGCCGAAACAGCCCATCCCTCTGGCCGACGTGCTGTCGGGCAAGTACAAGCCCGTGATCAAGCAGACCAGCAACGGCCCCGAATGGGACGGCGGCGACCCGGCGGTGGGCAAGTTCCTGCAACTGCTGGTACAGCCCTACAGCGGCCAGGACGTGAGCATGGACCCGGCCCTGTATGAACCGGCCAAGCCTGGCAAGGCCGCAGGGCTGGTGATGATCCCGCTGAGCATCAACCCCGGCGACGCAGGCGACCAAGCCAAGATCAAGGCCGCGCGCCACCGCGAGTTCATCTTCGGCCGCTCGGATGGCACCGACAGCACGCCCTGGACCATCAAGACCGACGGCGGCTTCGGCTACAGCATGGACCCACGGCGTATCAGCGCCGCTCCGCAATTGGCCAACGAGGCCACCGACGCGGGCTTCAGCGGCGATGGCACACTCGAGGTATGGAAGATCAAGAACGGCGGCAACGGCTGGAGCCACCCGGTGCACGTGCACTTCGAGGAAGGCGTGATCCTCAGCCGCGACGGCAAGGCGCCGCCGGAATGGGAGAAGTGGGCGCGCAAGGACGTGTACCGCATCGGCCCGGACAAAGACTCGTCCGAGGAAGTGGAAATGGCCATTCGCTTCCGCGAGTTCGCCGGCACCTACATGGAGCACTGCCACAACACCCAGCATGAAGACACCTCGATGCTGCTGCGCTGGGACATCGAGCACCCTGGCCAGTTCCAGCTGATGCCCACGCCGCTGCCCGGCTGGGATGGCGTGCAATACGTCAACTCCGCCGCCCTGCCGACCTTCCGCAAAGCCGACGGCGACGGTGGTGGCAATGAAGACCCCGGCAACAAGCCGCCCGTGGCGATGAACGACAGCGCCGCCACCAGTGCCGGCAAGCCGATCGTGCTCAACGTGCTGGCCAACGACACCGACCCCGACGGCAACCTGCCGCTGACGGTCAGTGGCCTGGCCCAGCCCGACTCGGGCATGGGCGCGGTGAGCAGCAACGGCACCCAGGTGACCTATACCCCGCCGGACACTGTCGCCACCCCGTTCACCGCCAGCTTCACCTACCTGGCGCGTGATGCCAAAGGCCTGGAGTCGCTGGCCCCGGCCACGGTGAGCATCGCCGTATCGCCCGCCGTGCAGGCCGACACGGTGGTGGTCAGCAGCGCCAGCGTGCAACTGCGCAGCAACAGCCGCTGGACCTGGGAAATCGCCGGCACCACCAGCGTGGCCAGTGGCAACAGCATCCGCGTCAGCACCAACACCACCAGCGGCCCGCTCGATCTGGGCCTGGCGACACTGACTGTGAGTGGTACCGGGGCACGCTGGAAGCTGTCGGTGACCACCACCGGCAGTGGCCCGGCCTCGCCACCGTCGGTGACCGTGAAGTCGGCGCTGGGGCAGACCGTGACTGCACCGTTGAGCATCAAGTGAAGTAAAAACCGTGGGAGCGGGCTTG
>NZ_VZZR01000048.1:0-24171 GCF_009650555.1 Pseudomonas sp. EMN2 | reverse complement strand
CTGCTTATCAGCTATCGGGCCATCAGCTGGATTCATCACGCCGCCGGAACCACCGGGTACGCCAGCTGGGGTGAGGAGCTATGAGCCAGCGTGACGAAGAATATGGTGAGCGGCTGGATGAGGCGTATTGGGAGGTGAATGCGGCGGCGTCTCGGTTGATCAGCTATGGCTGTGGGGTCAGTGCTAAATACCTGAGCGATCGGCGGTTGCGGATGCAGTTCAATCGGGAGTTGGCTTATTACGCGCGGCGGGTTTTGGACGATCTGTACCATCGAAAATCCAGTGCCGAGGATGCGCTCATTGAGTTGAGGAATGAGAGAGATAGGCTGAAAGCTCAGTCCGAACGCATCGCTATGCAAGCGATTGGAGTTGTTGGCGGAGCAGGTCAGGTCATTACCGGTGCCGGTATTTGTTATGGGTCGCTTGGGTTGCTGTGCGCAACCTTGGGGGCTCCAATGATTGCGCATGGAGGGAATAACATATATGAGAGTGCCAGGGGGTTGTATGAAGGTCGTGACGATATAGAGGGGCCGGTTAAGAAAGGCTATCGTGAAGTCTCTAAGATTTTGGGGTATACCGAGCGGGAGGGTACGTTAGCTTACTTGGCCAGCGATGCGGCTCTGTCGGTGGGCGCTCTGTTTCGGCCAGTTCTTAAAGCGGATGCATGGAGGCTCTACAAGTATTACTCCGTTGATAAAGAGGCTGCGATACGACAGATGAGCACGGCAGCGGGTGTTGTAGAAACAGCCACAACCGGTGCTACGGCATATCAGTTTAATAAAGAATACAAAAAATGAGTGTGTTTGAGTTTTTCCTGATCATCGTCGTAGATGTGCCGACTACGTTGCTGATCAGGCGCTATTTTTGCTCCGTGAAAAGTGGAGTGTTCCTTGTGGTGCTGGCCTATATTCATGCGGTTCTGGTGGGAGGTTTCTACATCACGCTTTTAAAGAGTGATGACGTGTTTTTTGTGAAAATCGAACATGGAGATAATTTCTTTCGTGACTTGATTTTTGTCAGTGTTGGGGTTTTTGTTATGGTAATGTTTCATGGTTGGTCTGTTTCTTCACGCTATAGATAGTCTTGTGGGCTGAGACTGCAGCTAATGCGCTCGCCGCAATTGTGATGTGTAGGGGGCAAAGTAAGTGACTATGACAGGTTTGCTGTTTTTCATTGGTCTAGATGTCTTGTTCACCCTTTTCTTTGCCAGGCTTTTGCTCCGCAGGGGAACGTTGGCAACTATAATGACGCTATTCAGCATAGTGATGATGGTTGTTTATTTGAAGCTGATTGGGGGTTCGGGTTTGATTAATTATTCGTTTGACTATGGTGAAGGGTTTGGGCAGGAGCTAAATATCGTGACGACTATAAGTGTTGCTATGATTTTGTTTTACGCTTGGTTTATATAGCCTTTTTCAGGTTGGCTCTAAAAATTGCCCCAGGCCAATTCACGAATAAGCTCATCTTAATAAAAGAGGTAGGGCAAGGCGCCCGAGCGTTGAGGCCGGGTCAAGCAGAGTTGTGACAATCTGCAACCAGCACAGGGCGGGTGCTATCGCAGGTCAAGCCCGCCCCCACAAACACGTGGGAGCGGGCTTGACCCGCGATAGGCATCACATCAGATGCGGAAACTGCCCACCAGTTGCTTCAGGCGCCCGGCCTGCTGGCTCAGGGCGTCGCAGTGGCGCAGGGTTTCGTTGAGGTTCTCCACCCCTTGCTGGTTCAGGGCGTTGATCTGGGTGATGTCCAGGTTGAGGCTCTCGACCACGGCGGTCTGCTCTTCGGTGGCGGTGGCCACCGACTGGTTCATGCCGTCGATCTCGCCGATGCGCTGGGTCACGCTGGCCAGGCGCTCACCGGCCTGGTTGGCCACCTGCACGGTCTCTTCGCTGGAGACCTGGCTGGTGTTCATGGTGTGCACCGCTTCGCGCGAGCCCACCTGCAGGCTGGTGATCATGCGGTGGATCTCTTCAGCCGATTCCTGGGTGCGGTGCGCCAGGTTACGTACTTCGTCGGCGACCACGGCAAAGCCACGGCCGGCCTCACCGGCACGGGCGGCCTCGATGGCGGCATTGAGCGCCAGCAGGTTGGTTTGCTGGGAGATGCCCTTGATCACGTCGAGGATCTTGCCGATCTCGTCGGTGCTGGCATTGAGCGTTTCGATCTGCTCGCAGGATTCGCTGATGCGCAGCGACAGGGCGGTCATCGCGCTGATCGCTTCTTCCACCACCGCACGGCCGCCGTGGGCCTGTTCGCTGGCGCCGCTGGCGTGTTGCGAGGCGTCGGCGGCATTGCGGGCGATCTCCTGGGTGGCGGCGCCCAGCTCGTTGATCGCTGCGGCGACGCTGTTGGTGCGCATGCTCTGCTCTTCCGAGCCGCTCAGCGAGGCGTTGGAGGCGCCCACGACTTTTTCCGACAGGTCATGCACCAGGCGGGTGGCCGAGGACACTTCGCTGATCGAGGCATGGATCCGCTCGACGAAACGGTTGAAGGCGGTGGCCAGTTCGCCGAATTCGTCCTTGTTTTCCACGGCCAGGCGGCGGGTCAGGTCGCCTTCGCCTTCGGCGATGTCCTGCATGGCACGGCCCATGGTGGTCAGCGGGCGCATCAGTACCGGGATCAGCAGGCCGAGCAGGCCGGCGATTGCGGCGACGGCGATGAGCATGGCGATGATTGCCGAGGTGCGGAACTGGCTCAGCGGGGCGTAGGCCTTGTCCTTGTCGATCGACAGGCCGATGTACCACTGCGCCGACGGCAAGCCTTGAACCGGGGCGAAGGAGATGATGCGATCCTTGCCGTCGAGGCTCACGTCCTGCATGCCGGGTTCGACGCGCAGCGGGCTGCCGGGGTAGATGTCCTTGAGGTTCTTCATCACCCGGTCTTTGTCCGGGCTGACGATGACCTGGCCATCGCGGTCGACCAGGAACGCATGGCCGATGCCGCCGAAGTCCACGGCGTTGATGATCTCGACCAGGGTGTTCAGGCTCAGGTCGCCGCCGACCACGCCCAGCAGTTCGCCGTTGGATTTCGCCTTGACCGGGATGGCGATGGTCACCACCAGGCCGCCGACCGACGCCTGGTAGGGCGGCGTCAGCAGGGTCTGGTTGGCGCTGACTGCCTGGGTGTACCACGGGCGCTGACGCGGGTCGTAGCCGTCCGGCATCTTCGCGTCAGGGCGCTGGGTGAACAGCCCGGTGTTCTGGCCGAAATAAGTGAACTGGAAGTTGCTGGTGTACGACGGCTGGTCGACCAGCCCAGGTACGTTGCTGCCGGCGCCTTGCTGGGCGATGTCCTGGGCCAGGTTTTCCAGCACCAGGATGCGCCCGCTCATCCAGTTCTGCACGCTGCTGGCGGTCTGCAGACCGGCCTGGCGCACTGATGACTCGATGTTCTGGCGGATGGTATTGCGCTGCAGGTAGTCGTTGTAGAGGGTGAACAACGCGAATGCCAGGACGACGACGCCGCAGGCACTGAGCAGGATCTTGTGGCGGAATTTCAGGTTCATGTTTCGAGACCTTGATTCTGGGAAGGGAGGGCGCCGCATGCTTGTGGCACGAGGGGCGGGGCCTGTTCCCGAGGTATCGGCCGTTTGCGCAAAATGTTGAAAGACTAAATGTCGCAGAGGTTGGCCGCTATGCCCTCAAGTGGTCACAAATCATTTCGCGGCCAGCAACGCCACCAGCGCCCTGGCCGCCTGGCCCATGGGCTGCTGCTTGAGCCAGAACGCGTGCACCGGCAGTTCCAGGGCGTTGCGGGTATTGCGAAAGTCCAGGCGTACCAGGCGCCCGGCCTTGATCAGCGGGGCGACCCGCGACAACGGCAGGTCGCCCCAGCCCAGGCCCGCTTCGACCATCTGCACGGCCAGGTCGAGGCTGTCGGTGCGCCAGTGCGAGGTACCGATCAGCGAACGTGGGTCGGCCAGCGGCAGGTCGCGGCTGCGCACCAGGATCTGGCGCAGCTGCACCAGGTCTTCGAGGTCACGGATGCGGCCCTCGACATAGGCAGGGTGTTGCGGTGACAGGGTAGCCACCAGCGATTCCATGGCGATGTGCTGGAAGCTGCGCCGTGGGTCGACCTGCAGCCCGGCAAAGGCCAGGCACAGGCTGACCCTGGCGCTGTCGAGCAGCTGCAGGGCGTCTTCCTGTGGCGCGGCCAGCAGTTCGATATCCAGCAGCGGATAGCGCTCGCCCAGGCGGGCGATGGCCGCGAGCAGCGGGCGCTGGTCGATGTCCGGGACTACCGCAATGGCCAGGCTGCTTTCCAACCCGCGCGACAGCTCCAGGGCGTGCACGCTCAGAAGCCCCAGTTGCTCAGCGATCAGCCGCGCGTGGGGCTCCAAGGCCTGGGCCTGGGCGGTGGGGCGCGCCTCTCGCGAGCCACGCTCGAACAGGTTGTAGCCCAGTTCGGCTTCAAGGTTGCCGATGGCCATGCTCACAGCTGATGGAACGCGCCCAAGCGCACGGGCTGCGGCGGAAAAAGAACCGTGATCGAGCACGGCGAGGAACAGCAGGATGGTATCGCTGGAAAAGTTCATGGCAGTCTCCTTTCAGTAAATCTGAAAGGTGCTGACTTTTTCTGTCAAGCTCGTTGAATCATTCTTGCCCACCTTCGACATTTCAGCGGTAAAGGTAATCCCGTGCAAGGACTCAAACGCAAACTGGTCTACGTGACTTTCTATGAATTGATCGGCCTGTGCATGTCGACCCTGGGCCTGGCCTACCTGTCCGACACTCAGGCCTCGCATACTGGCCCGCTGGCGGTGATGATTACCACCATCGCCATGGCCTGGAACTTGATTTACAACAGCCTGTTCGAGTGGTGGGAGAGCCGCCAGGCCACACGCGGGCGCAGTCTGGCCCGGCGGGTGGCGCATGCCATCGGCTTCCAGCTGACCCTGGTGGTGTACCTGATCCCGTTGATCGCCTGGTGGCTGGATATGACCTTGCTGGAAGCGCTGGTGGTGGATCTGGCGTTCATCATCCTGGTGCCGTGCTACACCTTCGCCTACAACTGGGCGTTCGATCGGATCTTCGGCTTGCCGACTTCGGCCATGGCGCCAGCGCCGGCCTGAAGATCCGGCTTGCCGGCGATGAGGCCGCTACTCACAACCGACCCACTCAAGGCGGCAAGCGAATCAAAAGCGGCGCCTGCTCCTGCAGTGGCACCCGGTTGGCGAGCAGGCTGTCTTCCACCTGCCCGGACAGGTAGTAAACCCCCGCCATGGCCCCGCTCTGGCGGTTCTCCATCAATTCCTGCCATTCCTCGTTCAGCGCCACGTTGAGGATCACCCGCAACTGCTCGATCATCTGCGGCTGCTCGCGGTCGTGGGAGAGCATGCCGTAGCCGGTCACCACCACCGAGATCATGGCCCCCGCCGCCTTGCCCACCGCGGCGGCGATGGCGCTGGCCGCCCCGCGCGGGGCGAGGCTGGCGCCGAGTTTCTCGCTGGCCTGGGTGGCCACCGACGACAGCCCTGCATCGGTCTGCCCCGGTGCCTTGGAGGCCTGTTGATGCAGCTGCTGGCGCAGTGACTGCCAGGCCGGCTGCTGCTCCAGCGACTTGGCTCGAAGCAACTGATAGAGCGTGGCGTTGCGCGCATCTGGCGGGCCGAGGGCGATGGCGGGGATACGGTTAAGGCGCTGGCTGAACTGCTCGGGTGGTGCGTTGTAGCGCTGGATGATCGCCGGCAGCTGCTGGCCCAGCAGCTGCAGATACAACTCGCTGGCGCGGTCGCGGATACCTTCGGGGTTGATCTGTTCGGCCACCGGGTCGATCACCCGCTGGTGGTACTGCTCCTGCAGGTACAGGCCCAGGCGCTTTTCGGGCGGCTCGTTGCCATTGCCGTTGTTCATCTTGTACCAGGCCACCTTGAGGGTGAGCCATTGCTGGGTCCAGTAGCCGGTGAACCAGGGGATGAAGTCGTTTTCGGTGCGTTGCTGCACCTGTTCCTTCCACACCCGCATCGAGCGTCGGGCGTAGTCGTTGGCCGAACCTGCGGCGGCGGCGGAGGCTTCGATGATGTCCTGGTCGATGCGTTGCCAGACAGCGGGTGGCAGGTTTTGCGGTGGCGGCGGGGCAGGGGGGTGTTTGCCGGCGCAGCCGGTGAGGGCCAGCAGGAGGCAGAGCGGGAAAATCAGGGGAAGTGATTTCACGCCGGTTGCCTCTGTGCAAAAGAAGCCGGGGATGGTTATCCGAGTATAGGTGTGTCGGCTGTATCGCGGAGCATGCAATCTCCCGTGGGAGCGGGCTTGCCCCGTGATGAGGGCGCTGCCTTCAACCCAACTGATCCAGGTCGAGCTTGGCTTCCAGGTGGTCCAGATGCTCATGCATCAACGCCAGCGCCGCGCCGCTGTCACCGCTCTCCACCGCATCGATGATCGCCGCGTGCTCCTGCCAGGCGCAGTGCTCGCAGCAGGGTGACTCATAGCGGGCGATGATCAGCGAGGTCATCGGCACCAGACCGTTGAGAAACCGCGCCAGCGGTGCGTTGGCGGCCATCTGCGCCAGCTTCATGTGGAATTCGCCACCCAGGCGGATCGCCGTGCAGCGTTCGCCTTGCTCATGGTGCTGGCGTTCGCGTTCGACCAGCTGGCGCAGCTGGCGGATCTGCGCCGGGCGCGCGCGCTGGGTGGCCAGGCCGATCAGCGTGGTCTCGGCCAGGCGCCGGGCGCTGAGCACCTGGCGCGCCTGCTCGGGGTCGGGGGCGGCCAGGTGCGCGGTGTGGCTGGGGCGCTGCACGATCACCTGCTGGTCGGACAGGCGCCCGAGCACCCGGCGGATCACCGTGCGGCTGACTCCGAAGGCGTTGCCCAGGGCCTGCTCGGGCAAGGCGCTGCCCGGTGGCAGGCGCTGTTCGAGAATGGCGTCGAACAGCCGGGGGTAGATCTGCTCCGCCGACAGGCGGGTTTCGCCGGCACCCAGCAGGGCAGGCAGGTACGGGGCGGCTTGGGCGCAGGTGGTCATGGTCGCTCTCCTGTTTCAGGTGCCTGGGTGTTCGTCCGGGATGTTCAGGGCGATGCCCATGCGCTCGCCCTCGGCGAGGATGTGCCGGCGCATCTGCAGGCTGGCCAGGGCGCTGTTGCGTTCGCGGATGGCACGCACCACCGCTTCGTTTTCGCTCAGGCGCGCGGCCAGGTGTTCGGGCGATTTGCGCAGCATCTCGGCGCTCTCTTTGAGGGCATTGCCGGTCTGCTGCACCACGCTCTGGAAGATCGGGTTGGTGGTCAGGGCGAACAGCGCCTCGTGGAAGGCGATGTAGGCGTTGACGCCCGCTTCGCTGTCACCGGCGTCGAGGGCTTCGCGCATGTCCATGAGGTTCAGGCGCAGCTGGCCAATGTCCTGGCTGCCGGCCGATTGCGCCACCAGCCCGGCGATGAAGGGTTCGAGGGTGTAGCGCAGTTCCAGCACGTCGGCCAGGCTGGCGGCGGCAACGGCCTCCGGGCTTTGCGCCTGCGCGGCGTCGGCGTCCAGCACCAGTACGCCCTTGCCGGGCATCGAGCGCACCAGGCCCAGGGTTTCCAGCACGATGACGGCTTCGCGCAGGCTGGGGCGGCTGATCCCCAGCTGCTCGGCCAGCTCGCGCTGGCCGGGCAGCATGTCGCCGCTGCGCCACTGGCCTCGGGCCAGGGCCTGGCGGAGTTTCTCCACCACGGATGTGACTACGGTTGAAGAGCTGATCACGGTTCGCTCCTTGAGAGGCGCTGCATTTTTGCGTTTGCCCGGCCGGCGCTGGGCGCCGGCCGGTTCAGGCTTAGAATTCCTGTTGATGGGGTTGGCCCTGCTTGCGGGGGGCGTGAGCGAAGCCAGGCTTGTTGGCCAGCACGTTGTGGGCGCGGTCCAGGTCGATGTCCTTCTCCCAGCGGGCGATGGCCACGGTGGCGACGCAGTTGCCGATGAGGTTGGTCAGCGCCCGGCCGATGCCCATGAACCAGTCCACCGCCAGCACCAGTACCAGGCCCACCACTGGGATCGCCGGCACTGCTGTAAGGGTGGCGGCGAGAATCACCAACGCCGAGCCTGGGATGCCGTGGGCCCCCTTGGAAGTCACCAGCGACACCAACAGGATGGTCAGCAGGTCGCTCATGGCCAGCGGCGTGCCGGTGGCGTTGGCGATGAACACGATGGCCAGGGTCAGGTAGATGGAGAAGCCGTCGAGGTTGAACGAGTAGCCGGTGGGGATCACCAGGCCGACGGTGGAGCTGCCTATACCCAAGTGCTCGAGCTTGCGCATCACCTGTGGCAGCACCGCATCGGAGGAGGCGGTGCCGAGCACGATGCTCAGTTCTTCACGCAGGTATTTGATGAAGGGCAGCAGGCGCAGGCCCGACAGGCGCATCACGGTACCCAGCACGATCAGCACGAAGCCGGCGCAGGTCAGGTAGAACAGCGCTACCAGACCGCCCAGGTGCTGCAGCGAGCTCAGGCCATATTTGCTGGTGGTGAAGGCGATGGCACCGAACACACCGATCGGTGCCAGGCGCACGATCATGCCCATGATGCGGAAGATCACGTGGCTCAGCTCGTTGATCAGCCGCGAGATGCCCGAGGCCGACTCACCCACCAGGTTCAGGGCGCTGCCGAACAGCACCGAGAACAACAGCACCTGGAGGATGTTGTTGTCGGCGAAGGCGCCCACCACCGAGGTGGGAATCAGGTCCATCAGGAAGGTAGTGGTGCTGTGGATATGCGCGCCACGGTCGGCCAGGGCGCCGGCGTCGGCACTGGAGAGCTGGTCGAGGTGGATGTTGGCGCCGCTGCCGATGCCGCTGGTAAAGGCGAATACCAGGCCGATCACCAGGGCCAGGGTGGTCAGCACTTCGAAATAGATGACCGATTTGAGGCCGATGCGCCCGACCTTCTTCAGGTCGCCGGCGCCGGAAATACCGCTGACCACCACGCAGAACACGATCAGGCCGATGAGCATCTTGATCAGCTTGATGAAGCCGTCACCCAGGGGTTTGAGTTGCAGGGACAGGTCGGGGAAGCTCAGGCCACAGGCAACGCCTAGGGCGAGGCCGAGCACAACCTGGAGGAAGATCGAACGCGAACACCATTTGAGCATGGGAGGTATCTCGGGTCGGTGTCCTTGCCCCCCAGCCACACGGAGCGAAAGAGTGCAGGACTTAATTATTGTGGTCTTACCGGTTTGTTCACTGCGAGGGTCATGTAACGCCTAAATTTGCCTTATTGCAAGATTTTTCGGCCTTACCGGTCAGACCAGTTGTGGTGCGTTGACCGACGGTCTGCTCTGCTGTGGTGCGCGTGTGGATTTCAGGATTTTGCGAGGACCTGATCGATAGCGACGATCAGTTTGCCCAGGTCCTTGGGGGGCGCTCTGTGGATGGCACGGAAGAGGTAGGCGCGCTGCTCTTCTTCGTCGTCCGGCTCGGCGAAGAAGGTTTTAAGTCTCACCCCCAGGACATCGGCAAAGCCGGTCAAGGCCTCGATGCTGGGGGTGTAAGTGCCGGTTTCGAAGCGGCTTATGGTCTTGGGGTCGAAACCGGTCAGTTCGCCCAGTTGCGCTTGCGTGAAGCCCGCCAGTTTGCGGTAGCGGCGCAGGGCAGGACCGAGGCCAGAACTCGTCATCGCTCAATTCCCATTTAGAATCAAGCACTTAACGATATCTATCCGCTTAGTGCAACGCCATGATTCATCACCTTTATTTGCAAAGTGTGATGGAATTCGTAGAATCGCCAGCTTTGACTGATCAGTCATTCAAGTATCCATCCAGGGGGAAACGGGCCCTTTCGGACCGCGACACGCTGCTGTTGGTTACTTTGAGCTGATCCAGGATGAACCGTTCCGATGCCCCGACATCCTGTCTGGTCGCTCGTCGGGCCGTTCGCGAATGGAGTTGCATCGTGCGTCTGAACCTCCCGGTCAACCCGGTCGAGCAAAGTTTCCCCGAACACCAGCGGCTGATTTCGGCCACCGACACGGCCAGCCTGATCACCTACTGCAACGCTGAGTTTGCCGCCGTCAGCGGCTACAGCCAGGCCGAGCTGATCGGCAGCCCGCACAACCTGGTGCGCCACCCCGACATGCCCGAGGCGGTGTTCGAGCTGATGTGGCAATACCTCAAGGCCGGCCAGAGCTGGATGGGTATCGTCAAGAACCGCTGCAAGAACGGCAATTTCTACTGGGTCAGTGCCTACGTCACGCCGATTCTGGAGAACGGCCGGGTGGTCGGCTACGAATCGGTGCGCGTGCGCCCCAGCCGTGAGCAGGTAGCCCGGGCCGAGGCGCTGTATGCCCGGTTGCGGGCGGGCAAGGCAGCCTTGTCGCCCGCCCGGCGCCTGGCGTTGCTGCAGCGTGCCATGGCCGTGCCATTGCTCGCCGGCGCGCTGGCCATCGGTGCCAACCAGCTGTGGCCGGGCCTGCCGGCCCAGGGGCTGACCCTGGCGTTGTTCGCCGGTGTCGGCATCTGGGCCCAGAGCCGCATGCGTCGGTATCTGCAGGGAATCGCCAAGGGCGCCGGCAACACCTTCAGCGACCCGCTGGTGGCGTTGACCTACAGCGACCAGGCCGGTGCCGCCGGGCAGCTGGAGCTGATCCTGATCAGCGAAGAGGCACGCCTGAAAACCGCGCTGACCCGCCTCAGCGACCTTGCCGCACAGATGGCCGATGCCGCGCAGGATGCCGGGCGCTTGTCGCGCGGTACCGAGTTGGCGCTGCTCGAACAGCGCGCCGAAACCGACCTCACTGCCACGGCCATGACCGAGATGGCCGCCTCCATTGGCGAAGTGGCCGGCCATGTGCAATTGACGGCACAAGAGGCGCACACCGCGCACCTGCTGGCCGAGCAGGGCAGCCAGGTCGCCGATGCGACGGGCGCGGCCATTCGCGGGTTGGCCGACACGGTTGGGCAGATCAACCAGGCGGTCAACGACCTGGCCGGTCAGACCGGTGCCATCGCCGAAGCCGCCGGGATGATCCGCGCCATCGCCGAGCAGACCAACCTGCTGGCGCTCAATGCCGCCATCGAGGCGGCCCGCGCCGGCGAACAGGGGCGTGGCTTTGCGGTGGTGGCCGACGAGGTGCGCGCGCTGGCCGACAAGACCCGCCAGTCCACCCTGCATATCCAGGCGATCATCGACACTCTGCGCAGCGGTGCCGAGCAGGCGGTGAACATCGCCAGCCAGGGCATCGACGGCGCAGGCCAGGGCGTGACCCAGGTCGCCCTGGCCCAACAGGCCTTGCAGGGCATCCGCCAGGCTGTGTCGCGCATCAGTGACATGAGCCAGCAGATGGCGGCGGCTTCACAGGAACAGTCGGCAGTGGCCGAGGATGTCTCGCGGCAGATCAACGGGGTGGCCGGCACGGTGGTGCAAAGTGCTCGTCACGCCAACGCCGCCGCTTCGCGAGGTGCCGAACTGGAACAGGTGTGCGCCGGATTGCGCGCCCTGGTGGAGCGCTTCAACCGCTAGGTTGCCAAGGTTATGGATGACAACTATCGCGCAGCCGTGGATGCGGCTGCGATCTTTTCCGAGACCGACCTGCGTGGCCGGATCACTTACGTCAACCAGCAGTTCTGCAGCATTTCCGGCTACAGCCGCGAGGAGCTGCTGGGGGCCAACCACCGCATCCTCAATTCCGGCCTGCATGAGCCGAGCTTCTTCCTCGACATGTGGCGCGCCCTGGCGGCCGGCCGGGTGTGGAAGGGCGAGATATGCAACCGGGCCAAGGACGGATCGCTGTACTGGGTCGACAGCACCATGGTGCCGCTGATCGACCCGCACACCGGCAGGGTACGCAAATACGTGTCGATCCGTTTCGACGTCACCGAGAAGCGCCAGCTGCTGCACACACTGCAGTGGCGGGTCGGTCATGACGTGCTGACCGGCCTGCCGAACCGCGCCTACCTGTCCGACCTGCTCAACCAGGCGTTGGCGTTTTCCCGGCGCGAGGATGTGCCGCTGGCGGTGTGCATGCTTGATCTGGACGGCTTCAAGGCGGTCAACGATGGTTACGGCCATGCCGTCGGCGACCTGTTGCTGGTGCAAGTCGCCAAGCGGCTGCAGGGCATCCTGCGTGGCGGCGATGCGGTGGCGCGCCTGTCCGGTGACGAGTTCGTGCTGATCCTGCGTTACGTCCAGGGGCCGCAGCAGTTGCAGGCGGCGTTGCAGCGGGTGCTGCAGGCGCTGGCCGCGCCCTATTCGGTCCGTGAGCATTCATTGACCCTCAGCGCCAGCATCGGCGTGACCCTGTACCCCCAGGACGACGAAGACACCGACACCCTGGTGCGCCACGCCGACCAAGCCATGTATGTGGCCAAGCAGCGCGGGCGCAACCGCTATCACCTGTTCGATGTGTCCCAGGAGCAGGAGCTCAAGGCCACCCACCAGACCGTGGCGCGGGTGCGTCGGGCCTTGCGTGAAGGTGAGTTGTGCTTGTACTACCAGCCCAAGGTGAACATGCGCAGTGGCCAGGTGATGGGTTTCGAGGCGCTGCTGCGCTGGCTGCATCCCTCGAAAGGGCCGGTGCCCCCCGGGGATTTCCTGCCGCTGGTGGAGCAGACCGACCTGATCGTCGAGTTGGGCGAATGGGTCATCGACCAGGCCCTGAGCCAATTGCAGCAGTGGCGCTTGGGCGGATATGACTGGTCCGTCAGCGTCAATATCGCCGCCCGGCAGTTGCAGCGCGGTGACTTTGCCGAGCGCCTGGCCCAGTTGCTGGCGCGTCATCCTGGAGTACCGCCTGCGCGGCTCGACCTGGAAATCGTCGAGTCGGTGGCGATCGATAACCTGGCCCGCGTGGGCCGCTGCCTCGACGCCTGCCGCGCGCTCGGGGTCAGCTTTTCGCTGGATGACTTCGGTACCGGCTTTTCTTCGCTGAGCTACCTCAAGCGCCTGCCGGCGCAGACCATCAAGATCGACAAGTCCTTCGTGCGCGACATCCTTCATGATCATGACGACCTGGCGCTGACCACTGCGGTGATCGGCCTGGCAAGGGCATTTGACCGCACCGTGATCGCCGAAGGGGTGGAGAGCGTGGAGCATGGGCAGGTGCTGATGGGGCTGGGTTGCGAGCTGGGGCAGGGCTACTGCATCGCCCGGCCGATGCCTGCGCAAGGAGTGGTGCAATGGGTGGCAGGGTACCAGCACCCAGAGCAGTGGCGGTAACCCTCGCCATGGGCGTGGCACGCGCAGGTGCGTGCCACGCCCGTCAGGTCACGGGTGGTAGACGTTGACCATGACCTCGGTCAACTCGCTCAGCAAGGCACTCTCATCGACTTGGCGGGCGCTGAGCAACAGCTCGGCGGCGCGCTGGTAGAGCGCACCTTCGTTCGGGTAGCGCGCGGACACCAGGTCGACGCGTTGGACAGCGCCGTCGATGCGCCAGTGCAGGCCGGGCACAGCGCCCAGTTCTCCCTCCAGGGCATCGATGTAGGCCGGCGGCACCGCGGGGCCGGTATAGACGCCAGCGGTGTCCGAGGCTTCGCTGAGCGAGTCGAAGTAGTGGGAAGCGCCTTCCCAGCGAGCCTGCAGCGTTTCCCAGGCTAGTGGGCGCAAGCGCCGCACCCAGCTCTGCCAGAAGCGCTGGTGGACGGCCCAGTCGATCAGGGACGAGGCGTCGGTGCCCGCCAGCACGGCATCGCCCAGGCGTTGCAGGGTCGCTTCGTTCAGGTGCGCCAGCATTGGGAAGCGCATGAGCTGCGGCTGTGCCGGCAAGCCCAGCCGCTCCCTGAGTCGGATGCGCGCAAGCAGCGCCATTTCCAGCTCGTCGGGGTGGTCGCTGGTCAGTTCCTGGTCGCTGATGTCATCGTCAGGGTGAAGGGCCGGGGCCGTGTCACTGGCTGAGTCATGACCGTCGGCCCGAAGCGCGGTACGCCTGGCCCTGCGGGCCTGGTAAAGGGCACCGATGCGCTCGTCCAGCACGCGTTGGCGCAGCAGGCCCAGGATGCTTTGCACCGCGACCTGTTCGTCGGCGCCATCCGCTGCGGCAAGGTTGACCATCTGCCACAACGTCACTTCGGTCTCGACTTCCTGGAACAGCAGGATGGCCTGGTCCACGCACTCCTCGGTAGCATCGTTGAGCAGGTCGATGATCTGCTGCTGGACCTGCGCCCGTCCCCAGCCGCCCTCGACGGCGCCGGCTTCGTCCATCGCCAGCAGTTGCAACACGCGCTGCATGCGCTGGGTCATGGTGGTGGGCGCGCTCTGGAAGTCCAGGGTGTCGGGCAGCCGTTGCAGCAGGTCGTAGAGTGGTCGCCACTGCGGGTCTTGGGCAGTGCTGTTGATATGCAACTGAAGTTCTTCGGGCCAGTCGGCCGCCCACAGGTGGCCTTGGCCGATCGGGGCGGTGACCGTGAAGCCTGCGTCGCTGAGGTTGCCAAGGGCTGTGTCGCTGAAGGGGTTGCCATTGAAGGCGTAGGCGATGCCCGGGTGGCGTTCGCGTACTGCGCGAGCGTAGGCCGTGTGCAGCAGGTCGGGTGCATCAATCAGTTCGTTGGTGCTCAGGTCCAGGTGGCGCAGCGCCAGCGGCTCCTGGTTCATCAGGGCCTCGAGCCCCATTGGCCATTGGTTGATAGTGGTCAATTCCAGGTCCAACTGCTGCAGATGCGTCCAGCCAGTAAGGTCGGGGGCCAAGCCCAGGGGGTTTTCATAGAGCACCAGCATCTGCAGGCGATCGAGACCGGCAAGTGCAGTACGTGCTGCCTCGTCGAGCACGATCGCGTTCTGCCCCAGGCTCAGCCCGCGCAAGGCTGGCCAGCGATGCAGGGCCTGGAAGTGTTCGGCGGTCATCACCAGTTCGTTGAGGTCGGCCTGGAACCAGGCCAATGACGGCAACGTCGACAGGCGTTCGAGCGTGGCTACCGACAGGCCGCGAATACCGTCGGTGAGGTTGAGGCGTTGCAGGTGTGTCATGCCGGCGAGCAGCCCCAGGTTGGCTTCATCGTTCAGATCGAAGTTGTTTTCCGACACATCCAGCCTTTGCAGTTCGCCCATCTCGGCGAGGGCTTGGGGCAAGTGCCCGAGGTTGTTTTCCGCCAGGTCCAGCAGTCGCAGACGAGGAAACGCGCCGAGGAAGGAATTCAGGCCGCTCATGTCGATGGCGTCGAGTCCATTGATGCTCAGCAGGCGGACGTGGGGCAGGCGCACCGGGAGGGTAGGCAGGCTGTCCAACCCGGCCCCTTCGATCACCAGGTTGATGTCGTCGAGGTTGTCATGAGGGCCCTGGGCGCTTTCTCGCCGCCAGGCGCTTCGAATGCGTTGGGCGGCCGTTTCGCGCAGCGCGCGTTGCTGCTCGATGGCGCCGATCAGCAAGCCTTCCGGTGCATGCACCCAGCGCTGCAACGCCGCATCGAGCTGGCGGTACTCTGCCTGCAGGGTCTGCAGCAGGCGCGCGAACGCGCCCGGCAGTGGCCCGGCCTGGTGGCGCAGGCGCTGGCGCAGCATTTCACGGTCACCCTCCGGCGTGGCTGGGTAAAGTTGGTCGAACAGTTCGTCGTCGTTCAACGCGCCCTGGCCGCGGCCACTGAGCACATAGCCGATGCGTCGCTCGCCGGGCAGTCGGGTTGGCAGGCGGTACATCGGGCGAACCGAGGCCATGCCCAGGTCCCTTGCGGCACGGCGACGGTCGCTGGCCGCCAGTTCGAAGAGCCTGTCGCGCAACTGCGCACCATCGTGGATGTCCAGGCCGATGGCGTCACGCGCCTGGTCGGGCAAGGCACGCAACAGGGACCGGTACAGGTCGTCGTACCCGCCCAGCTCCAGGCCCTTCTCGTCGTAGGGCTTGTAGCCCTCGTTCGTGCGCACCAGGACCTTGGTGGGGTTGCCCGGCTTGCCAGCGGCGCTCAACAAGTCACCTTTGGCATGGGGGGCATGCAACTCGACACGCACCGTGTCGGACCAGCCTGGCAGTCGCTCGAGCGCGGCGAGTGCCAGTGCGTCCCTGTCCGTGGCATTGCCGGTGTGTTGATGGAAGCGCGCCAGGGCCTTGGTAATACGGCTCTCGCGCAGATACAGGCGTGCCGTTTCAGCCATCCTCAACGGTAGCCGACCCGTCTGCTGCAACCGGGTGAGGTCAGCCGGGCTGGCCTGGGCGAGGATCTCTTCGCGGCATCCAGCGCTGAGCGCGGGGAAGTCGCGAGCAAGGGCGGCTTCCAGCGGTTGCGCGGGTGTTGCTGCCATGGGCGTTGCGCCGAGTGCTTCCAGGCTGTCGCGCATCAGGGCCGGCACGGGCCGGTGGTCGACGAGGATCCGGCGCATGGCCGCGGCATCGTAGCCGCTGCAGCGCAAGGCCTTGGCCAACGTGGCGGTGGCCAGCCCATCGGTTTGCGGCCCCACGTGCCTGAGCAGGGTGTCGGCATCCCAGGCCAGGGGGCGGTCGTGCTCCAGCAGCCAGGTGCCCTGGCCATTGCCCAGCAGCGCTGGTCGATGGTTGTGGCCTTCGGCGGGGGCCAGGCGCAGGGTACCGTCTTCGTCCTGAGTCAGGGGCAGCGCCAGGCCGTCGCGCTCCAGCCACTGTTTTCCCTGCCAGACGTGCAGGCCCTGGGCGTTTGCGGCTCCTCCCGGGGGCCAGGGGCGGGGACGGGAAAAGGCGGCCAGCTCGCCGTGCCAGAGCTTCTGCGCGCCATCGGCGCCGACCTGCTGCCAGGCATGCAGGATGCCTTGGGGCTCAATGAACCGAGAGGCCGCGCCCAACACCGCGACTTGTGCGAGGTTGGTGATCACGTTGAACAAGTGACCGATGGCGGCATCGGCATCATCTTCATTGGCGGCGTGTACGCCCTCGATGAATTCGTCGACCAGCTGCGCGCCACCGATCACCAGCATTACTTCACCCAACCCAGGCACGAAAGAGGCGGCCACATTGAGCAAGTTCAGTCCGGCGGCCAGCCAGCTCTGCAGGTGAGCCAGCAATGCTGCGGCATCACGTTGGGCGACAGGTACCGCCAGGGTGGCGGCGTCCTGCAGGCGTCGTTCGACCTCGACCCGCGCATGCTCGGTGAAGGCGTCTTTTGCCCAGGGCGTGAATACCAGCTCCAGTCGGGCGTTCTTGTCGAGGGTTTCCTGCCAGAGGTCGGTGGGCGCCGGGAAGGCACGTTTGAGCCAGCTGAAGCGATCGCCCTTTTCCAGTACCGGCGGCGTCGGGTGTAGTTCGGCATAGGGATAGCGGGGATACAGGACCGCGCGTAACCGGGCGGCGAACTGCGGTCGCTCCGCCAGGCTGATGTAGCGGCTGAAGAACTCGCGTTCCTCCTGCTGCCAGAGCATCCGGCTCAGCGCCCGGGTCATGGCTTGTGCCGAGGGGTACTGGCGCAGGGGCTGGTGAGGATGGCCTGGCAGGTACAGCACGCACATCTGGGCTTCGTCCGCGTCGACCTTGGTTTCCAGGCGCATCAGCAGTGGCCCGTTCAAGGGCAGGCCGAACAGGCTCAGGTAGCCGCAACTCAGAGGCAGGGCGGCGCCTGCCTGCTCGGCAAGCAGCCGTTCGGCCAGCTGGCTGCCGTGTGCATCCAGGTGACCCTGCAGCCTGGCCTGCAGGGCGTGTGCGGCAAACGCGGCGAGCGCCTGCTGGCGCAGCAGTTCACGGAAGCTGTCGGTATCGATGTGGTCGGCCAGGTGATAGCGATAGCGTTGGCCAAGATCAAGATTGCGTACACCGCTGACGAACGTCGCAGCCTGCTCGGCGGGGCGTTTGTCCAGACCGCTGGCAGTGTCGAACAGGCTGATCCTTGCGCCCTCGTCGAAGTTCTGCAAGGCCGCTTCCAGCCAGGTGTGCTCGTTGCCGTCGACCCACACGCGGCCTTCATCCAGTCCAGGCAGCGCCTGGCTCGCGAACCAGCGCGGCAATGCTTGCTCCAGCAGGGGGCGGCAGAATGCTTCGATATCCTGTATCGGCTCCAGCGCGCGCTTGAGGCGGCGCATCGCCGTATGGCTGGCCTGGATTCGTCGCTTGAGGCTGCGAAGGTCGTCGGCGCTTGCTGCCGAGGCCCATGTGGGCAGGCGTTGGTGAATGAAGGCGAGGTGAGGGGAAAGCGGGGATTGGGTCATTGATGCGGCTCCGTGAAAGGGAGCCGCGAGATTAATCATCAAAGGCCGGGCGGCCGGGTTACATATCTGGTACCCGGCCGACGGTGAATCGGTCTAGACCTGTGGGGCGGTGCTCTTGACCGAAGCGAGCTCCGGATGAGCCACCAGCTTGTCGATGTGCAGCTCGTCGTTGTTCATCCAGGTCTCGGTCAGCACCCGGTAGTGCTCCATGTCGCGGCAGCGCATGCGCAGGCTGTAGTCGAAGTGGCCGCTGATCAGCTGGCATTCGTACACCTGCGGGCAGGCCCGCACGGTGGCTTCGAAGGCGCGCTGGGCCGAGCGCCCACTCTGGTTGGACAAGGCCACCAGCACCAGCAGCGACAGGCCCGGGGAGACCTGCTGCAGATCGATGATCGCCCCATAGCCGCGGATCACCCCGCGCCGCTCCAGCTTGCGCACCCGTTCCAGGCAGGGCCTGGGGGTCAGGTGCACGAGGGTGGAAAGTTTCTCGTAGGTGATCCGTCCATGGTGGCGCAGCACGTCGATGATGGCCTCATCGATGCGGTCCAGCGGTGCGGCGGCGGGAGTTGTGGCCTTGGTATCCATATACGGCGTGACTTCACTTGAGGCGATTGGAGAGGAACTGCCGCAGGCGCTCGCTCTGTGGCTGGTCGAGGATTTCGGCGCTGCCGTGCTCTTCGACCAGGCCCTGGTGCAGGAACAGCACCTGGCTCGAGACCTGGCGGGCGAAGCCCATTTCGTGGGTGACCATGAGCATGGTACGTCCTTCCTCGGCGAGCGTCTGTATCACCTTGAGCACTTCGCCGACCAGCTCGGGGTCGAGCGCCGAGGTGGGCTCGTCGAACAGGATGATTTCCGGCTCCATGGCCAAGGCGCGGGCGATGGCCACGCGCTGCTGCTGGCCGCCTGACAGAAACGCCGGGTACTGCTCGGCGGCGCGTGCCGGCAGGCCGACCTTGTCCAGGTACTTGCGCGCCCGTGCTTCGGCTTCGCTGGCGCTGATGCCCAGCACCTTGCGCGGCGCCAGGCAGATGTTCTCCAGCACCGTCAGGTGGCTCCACAGGTTGAAGTGCTGGAACACCATGGCCAGGCGTGTGCGCAGGTTCTGCAGCTGGGCCGCTGGCGGGGTGCCCTTGCTCAGGTCGAGGGTCTGGCCGTCGAGGGTGATGCTGCCGGCGTTGGGCTGTTCGAGGAAGTTGATGCAGCGCAGGAAGGTGCTCTTGCCCGAGCCGCTGGCGCCGATCAGGCTGATCACGTCGCCCTTTCGGGCCTGCAGCGATACGCCCTTGAGCACCTGGTGCTCGCCGTAGTGCTTGTGCAGGCCGTCGACGCTGAGCTTGATGGCGCCGGCCTGGGCATGGCTGCCTGGGGCCTGGGCGAAGTGGGTGAGTGGCAGTGCGGTAGCGGTCATCGGGTCAGCCTCGGGCAGGGTCAAGGAAGCGCATCCAGCGGCGTTCAGCCAGTCGGAACAGGCCGACCAGGGCGAAGGACAGCAGCATGTACAGCAAGGCGGCCACGCCGAAGGCCTGGAAGGTCAGGAAGGTCGCGGCGTTGGCGTCGCGGGCCACCTTGAGGATGTCGGCGACGGTGGCGGTGAAGGCCAGGGAGGTGGCGTGCAGCATCAGGATCAGCTCGTTGCTGTAGGCCGGCAGCGAACGGCGCAGGGCTGCCGGTAGCACCAGGAACAGGTTGAGCTTCCAGCCACGCAGGCCATAGGCCTGTGCCGCCTCCAGCTCGCCGGCGGGCAGGTTGCGGATGGCCCCGGCGAAGATCTCCACGGTGTAGGCGCAGGTGTTGAGCACGAAGGCCAGCAGCGTGCAGTTGAGCGCGTTGCGGAAGAACTGGTCGAGCAGCATGTGCTCGCGCACCACCTGCAGGCTGTAGAGGCCGGTGTAGCAGATCAGCAGCTGGATATAGAGCGGCGTGCCGCGGAACACGAAGGTGTACAGCTGCACCGGCAGGCGCAGCCAGGCATGGTGCGAGGTGCGCGCCAGGGCCAGCGGCAGCGAGAGCAGCAGGCCCAGCAGCATGCTGACCACGAACAGCCACAGGGTCATGGTCAGCCCGGAAATCCCGCTGCCATCGTTGTACAGGTAAGCCGGGCCGTATTGCTGAAGGAGTTCGATCATCGCGCCAGCTCCTTGATGCCGATGTTGTAGCGCCGCTCCAGGCGTTTGAGCAGCTGGTTGGACAAGGTGGTGATGACCAGGTAGACCAGCCCGGCGATGCACAGGAAGAACAGCACGTCATTGGTGGTCTTGCCGGCGTTCTGCGCGGCCTTGACCAGATCGGCCAGGCCAATGATCGACACCAGCGCGGTGGACTTGAGCAGCACCAGCCAGTTGTTGCCCAGCCCCGGCAGGGCGAAGCGCATCAGTTGCGGGAACAGCACCAGCCAAAACCGCTGCGCGCGGCTCAGGCCATAGGCGGTGGCGGCTTCCAGCTGGCCGGCCGGCACGCTGAGGATGGCGCCGCGGAAGTTCTCGGTGAAGTACGCGCCGTAGATGAAGCCCAGGGTGATCACCCCGGCGCCGAACGGGTCGATTTCCACGTAGTCCCAGCCCAGGGCCTCGGTCAGGTCGTTGAGCCAGATCTGCATGCTGTAGAAGATCAGCAGGATCAGCACCAGGTCGGGGACGCTGCGGATCAGCGTGGTATAGAGGGTGGCCGGGATGCGCAGCAGTCTGGAGCGTGACAGCTTGGCGCTGGCACCGACCAGGCCCAGCAGCAGGCTGACGGCCAGCGACAGCAGGGCCAGCTTGAGGGTCATCCAGGTGCCCTGGGCCAGCAACGGGCCGAAGCCCTGCAGGCCGTGGGAGAGGAAGTCGTTCATGACAGGGATCTCGCGGGGAGGCCATCGCGGGGCAAGCCCGCTCCCACGCAGTGGTGAGCTCGTGGGAGCGGGCTTGCCCCGCGATCAGCGCTGTAGGTCACTCGTTGTAGATGTCCAGCTCGCCGACGTACTTCTTCTGGATCGCGGCATAGGTGCCATCGGCGTGGATCATGGCGATGCCTTTATCGAGCAGGGCCTTGAGCTCCGGGTCGGTCTTGCGCAGGCCCATGGCGATGTCCAGCGGCAAGGACGGGTCCTTGATCGCCGGGCCGCTCTTGAAGTCGGCGCCTTCGGGCTTGGAGAGGAAGTTGAGCTGGGCTTCGAGCTTGTCGGTGACAGTGGCGTCGAGACGGCCATTCATCAGGTCGGCGTAGTTCTGGTCCTGGGCCTGGTAGGCCTTGACCTGGGCGCCCAGCGGTGCCAGCACGGCGCGGGCATAGGCTTCCTGCAACGAGCCTTGCAGCACGCCGACCTGCTTGCCCTTGAGCGATTCGACGGTATCGCCGAAGCCTGCCGACTTGCGCACGATCACCGAGGTGGGGCTGAGGAACAGGCGGTTGGTGAAATCGATCTGTTTCTGGCGTGCCGGGGTGACGGCCATCGACGACATGATGGCGTCGAACTTGCGCGCCCGCAGGGCGGGAATCATGCCGTCGAATTCGTTGTGCACCCAGGTGCACTTGACCTGGAGCTTTTCGCAGATGGCGTTGCCAAGCTCGATGTCGAAGCCTTGCAGGCTGCCATCGGCGGCGACGGATTCGAAGGGCGGGTACTCGGGGTAGACGCCAAAGCGGATCTCGGTCCACTCCTTGGCCTGGGTAACGGTGGTGGCGCACAACGAGAACAGCAGCACGCCGAGGCGTTTTCGTAGGGTGAGCATAGGTGTAGGTCCCTGGGTGTTGTTATTGGAAGTAGGGGCAGTGCAAGCGTGAAGCTCTGTAACTGTTCTTGTGGGTGACTCGTTGGTCGCGGTCAGAATGCGCGAGGTAGAGCGGTTTTTTGTGTCGTTTGCCTGCGCGCACGGGGCCGGATTCGGCTGTTGAGTGCCTTGTTGCAGCCGAATCGGCTGTTGCGACAAGGATTTATGGAAGTGCGACAGCGGTTTCTGTCATCGCGGGGCAGCGCTGGCCTTGCGTTCAACCGCCGCCGGCTGCAGCAGGGCAAACAGATCCTTAGGATTGGCCAGCTCCGGCACCAGATTGATGTCATGGCCAATGTCCAGCGCCTTGGCCACATCCAGCACGTAACGCAGCGCCGAGTAGTCCTCGATGGCAAAACCGACCGAGTCGAACAGGGTCACCTGCTCGGCGCTCTCGCGCCCGGCCGCGATCCCTTCGACCACCTGCCAGAACTCGGTGGTCGGCGAATCGGCCGGCATCTGCTGGATTTCGCCTTCGATGCGGCTCTGCGGTTCGTACTCGACGATCACCCGGGCCCGCTCGACGATCTCGCGGTGCAGCTCGGTCTTGCCCGGGCAGTCACCGCCCACGGCGTTCAGGTGCATGCCAGGCTCGATCATTTCAGGGGTGAGGATGGTGGCGTAGGCCTTGTCGGCGGTGACCGTGGTGACGATGTCGCTGCCGCGCACCGCATCGGCCACGCTGGCGGCGATGGTCAGTTTCAGCTGTGGGTAGCCGGCCAGGTTGGCCGCGAGTTTTTCCGAGGCCGCGCGGTCGATGTCGAACAGGCGAATCTCCTCGATGCCCAGCAGGGTGTGGAAGGCGATGGCCTGGAACTCGCTTTGCGAGCCGTTGCCGATCAGCGCCATGCGCTTGCTGTCCTTGCGCGCCAGATAGCGGGCGGCCAGGGCGGAGGTGGCGGCGGTGCGGATCGCGGTGGTCAGGGTCATCTCGCTGAGCAGCACCGGCGCGCCGGTATCGACGTCACCCAGGGCGCCGAAGGCCATCACCGTGAGCAGGCCGTCGTGGGTGTTCTTGGGGTGACCGTTGACGTACTTGAAGGCGTACAGGCTGGCGTCGGACACCGGCATCAGCTCGATCACCCCGTCCGGCGAGTGGTTGGCCAGGCGTGGGCATTTTTCGAAGTCGTGCCAGCGCAGGTAGTCCTGGCGGATGTACTCGGCCATTTCTTCCAGGCAGGTGGGCAGGCCCTTGCGGTTGACCAGGCGGGCGAGGTCTTGCACGTCGATATAGCGGGTCATGGTGAATCTCCTTTGAGGTCAGTGGCGCGAGGGCAGGTGGACTTCGGCGAGCATGCAGCGCGCGCTGCCGCCCCCGATGCGTTCGATATGGTCGATGTTCACTACCAGCGGGTGGCTGTGGCGCTCGACCTGGCTGCGCTGGCCGGCGTCCAGCGAGCGCCAGGCGCTGCGCGACATCACCAGCAGCGAGCGACCGTCGCGGTCATGCACTTCGAGCATGTTGCCGGCGAAGTTCTCCAGCTGGTCGTGGTTGAGCGCCAGCACCTGCTTGCCGGTGTCGCGCAGCGAGTGTTCCAGGGCCTGGCGCTCGCCGGCGTGGGGCAGGGCGTCGAGGCACACCACGGCGAGCTGGCGACCGACGTTCATCATCACGTTGCTGTGGTAGATCGGCGCGTGCTGGCGGTCGACGGCGTGGAACAGGCACAGGCGGTAGTCGAGCTGTTCGGCGAACTGGCGCAGGGCCTGTTCGTGGGTGCGGCCGGAGTGGCAGGCATAGCTGATGCGGTGTTCGCGATCCAGGACCATGCTGCCGGTGCCTTCGAGGAACAGATTCTGCTGTTCCAGCGGGCTCAGATCGACGGTCTGTTTGATGGTGAAACGTTCGTCCAGTGCCCGCAGCACGCCCTTGCTGCGCTCCAGACGGCGGTTCTGGCCTTCCATCGGGTAGAGCACCAGGCTGCCGTCGGCGTGGCTGCTCCACCAGTTGTTGGGGAAGATCGAGTCGGGCGTGTGCGGCTCGGGGGTGTCCTGCACCACCAGCACCTCGACGCCGTGCTGGCGCAGGCTGGCGACGTAGCCGTCGAACTCTTCCAGGGCCTTGGCGCTGGCGGTGTCAGGGTCCAGTGGGGCCTGCTGGAAGCGGTTGTTGACGGCGGTGTCCGGGTTGAAGGCGAACCGCGCCGGGCGAATCATGAGGACGGTATTTGTTGTTTGCATTGGGCACGCATCCACGGGTGGGCTGTGTGACTATTGTCGGGCGGATCAGGGCGAAATCCCGGCTGAAGCGCGCGGGGTGGGCGGCGGGTTCAGCTGAAATGGCGGGTTTGGCAGCGGAATCTGTTGTGCTGGCTCTATCGCGGGGCAAGCCCGCTCCCACGGTCTGGACTGCCCCCAAAAAGTTGGACAGATTAGCTGGCGGCCTGGGCCCTGTACTCGACAGGGCTCAGGCCGTTCAGTTT